>CAZFNE010000112.1:0-9992 GCA_964520335.1 uncultured Methanosarcinales archaeon
TGCCTGGAAAAATTATAGTATAAAAAAAGGAAGTAATTAGGAATCGATGCACTAGGTTTGGATCTTAAGATATCTCAAAGAATATATAAAATTATGTAAATAATCAGCTCAAAAAGTCGAGACGAAAGAGATTAAGTAGCGAGGTAAATTGCAATAAAATTTAAACAAGTGCAAGCAAAACAGAAATAAATGCGTCATAGTTATAAGGAATGCGATGAATTTTGATCCGCATGGACACAATTTATTACGAAGCTCATAAAAATCTCTATCTAAACCTTACTAATCATTGTAGTGCAGACTGTAGTTTCTGCATCCGTAATTTTGCAGACGGAGTTTATGGATATAACCTGAGACTTTCGAAAGAGCCTACAGAGAAGGAAATTCTTGAAGCCCTTGAGAAACTGGACCTCTCAAAATACAGGGAAATTGTGTTTACAGGGCTTGGAGAACCTACTTTCAGGTTTGATGTTGTCCTCGCTTTGACCCGATGGCTGAAAAGTAAGAATCTACGCGTCCGGCTTGATACAAATGGACATGCAGCCCTTATAAACCCGGAAAAGGATGTAGTTTCAGAGCTGAAAAAAGCGGGACTAGATTCGATTTCAATAAGCCTGAACGCCGAATCTGAAGAAAAATACAATAAACTTTGCAGACCAGCAGATAAAAACGCCTATAAGGCAGTTCTCGCCTTTATAAAAGAAGCAAGAAAAGAAGGGATTGAAACTAGAGTTACGGTAGTTGATGTATCTGAAATAGATTTAGAAAAATGCAGAGAACTTGCAAAAGAGCTTGATTGTGAATTCCATATAAGAGCTCTATCCGAAGCTGCAAGAAAGAAACTTTGAGAGAAAAACCGGATCCCTGAATTTCTAAGTTAAAAACTAACTGAATCAAGACTGCTGTATAAAACAATCAGAGGATAAGTCTTTAGACACCTTTTTTAAATTTAAGGTTTTTTTCAGGCTTTAAAAACCAGACCCCCTTTAGTCAGGATCAAGATTAAATTTTATTTTCAGCAGATAAATGAAAGGAAGGGTTACTTCCTTTCTCTTGCATATGCTGTAATTGCATCTTTGACTCCATACTTGAAAGCAATTACGAAAGCAATACCCCATGCCAGCGGCCCGAAGAACAGGTAGAGAATACCAGTATTAATTAGCATTGTATCCAGGGCAACCAGGGTTACCACAAGAAGCAGGAAACCCCTGAGGAGAGGAATAAAGACATCTCCCCCTTCTATATTCATATCCTTGATGACACCACTCAGGTAATCCATGACTACATCAATGATAAGAATTCCTACCAGGAAGATCAGGATTCCTGAAACAAGACGTGGCAGATATGCAGTGAAACTTACTAGCAGAACAGTAAGTGTAGTTAGCCTCAAGATATCAGATGCGGCTGTAAGGAAGATCAGGTATCCAAATATCCTGACTATTCCAGATATGATACCTGAGATAGTCAATCCTCCCGATCTTAGCGATTTTCCAAATGCGGTTTGCTCAAACTTTTCGTCTAATCCGACTGATATTAGGAGTGTTTTAAGTAAATCGCTTATGAAGTCCACAATTAATATCCCTATTAACAGGACTATAATAGCCGATATTAAAAGCGGGATATAGAATATCACAAGGTTTACGAAATCGTTCACTACCCCAATGTTCAGAAGATCCAGAATAATCAATGCAAAGATAATATAAATAAACCAGCGAATAACAGCTTCAAAAAAGCTGACAGTACTTGTTTGGCTTCTTCGTAACATTCCACCTATGACAGTTTTGTCAACTAAATCATCAAGTCCTATTTTGTCAAGGATCTTTGCCCCTATTTTTCCAACATATTTTCCCAATATTGCTCCTATTATAATAAGAAGAATTATAGCTATTAACGTCGGAATAAAGGCAATAAATTGATTAATCATATTATACACACTAACCGTAAGCACATCTACCAAATTAACCACTCCTTCTATATTGTTGAAAAACACTTTCCCAAATTCCCCATTTTGAAAAAAAGTGTTATTATATATAGCTTATTATTATATTCATCGCATCATTCATATATTTATCTGTGAACATTTAAGGCCTCATTTTAACAATAGTGGAAAGGATAGTTAAATAAATGGTCCAAAATATTAATGTAATTGAGTAAAATTAATAAAGATGTTTAAACAGAATATTATACATAAATTTAAAGTATTGATTTTTTTATTTAACTACATTGTTAATTTTTATAGGGAAGTGAGGCAGGCTGGATAATGGAAACTTTAGGAAGAAAAAGAGCTAAAATCGGACTTGCCCCTGGGTCACTTGTGCACATTGGGGAAAAAAAAGTAGATAAAGTTGAGATTAGCGCCCTTGCTTATAATTCTGAAAAAGTTATAGAAAAAGAATTTGAAAATATAGACGAATGTCTGGCCTTTAAAGACCTTCCGGATTTTAACCTATGGATAAATGTGGATGGGCTTGATGACATAGAAGTTATTGAAAAACTTGGAAGCTGTTTTAAGATTCACCCGCTTACTCTTGAAGATATCCTTAATACGCGACAAAGGCCCAAGATGGATGATTATGGGAGCTATATTTATACAGTTCTGAATATGATCTGTCTTGATATTAAAAAAAATGATTTGGTTATAGAACAAGTAAGCATAATTTTTGGTTCCAATTTTATTATCTCCTTTCAGGAAAGAGCAGAAGACGTTTTTAATCCCTTAAGAGAAAGATTTGAAAATCCTGCTGCTAGAATCAGGAAAAATGGAGTAGACTATGTTGCATATAGTCTTATAGACTCTATAATTGACAATTATTTTATAATTCTTGAACATTATGGGGAGCAAATTGAAGACCTTGAGGAAGAACTTGTAATACATCCAAGACCTGATGCGCTTAAAATTATCCAGAAGTATAAAAGGGAAATGATTCTTCTTCGCAAATCTGTCTGGCCTCTTAGAGAACTTATAAGCGGGCTGCAGAGAGTTGAATCGGACCTTGTAAAAGAAACTACTAAAGTCTATTTAACAGATATTTATGACCATACTATCCAGGTTATTGATGCTGTTGAAGACATCCGGGATATCTTATCTTCGATGGTTGATGTTTACCTTTCAAGTATCAGTTATAGAATGAACGATATTATGAAGGTTTTGACAATTATTGCGACTATTTTTATTCCTTTGACTTTCGTAGCAGGCGTTTATGGGATGAACTTTGATTATATGCCTGAACTTAGGTGGCGATGGGGATACCCTGCTGTAATGCTATTTATGACTACTGTGGGAGTCACTATGTTCCTTTATTTTAAGAAAAAAAGATGGGTATAAGCTTTTTTTTATTTACTTTCCTTTTTATCTCGATTTATTTACTTATTTTCATAGTTTTTTTTCTCATTTTTCGAATCTCCTCAAATTCTCTTCAAAATATTTTTAATATAATTTACTCATAATACCCCCATTATCCAGAATCAGAAGAGTTTAGTGGGTAACTTTTTTTATAATGAAAGCCATGTATATTAAAAAATTTAGAGAGTGAATTAAAAATATTTAATATTTATTGGGGTATTATGTACGGTTATTATGAGCCTCCGTTTTCTGTAGAAAAGGAAGGAATTAATATCTCCGTAGAAAAAATAGGAGAGCGCTGGATCTATAAAAGAGTGTTGGGGACAGAAGAGGTCGAAAGAGTTGTCCTTGGAGGGGGGAAAGAGATAATAATAAACCCGGTAGAACCTCTGAATACTCCCAAAGAAATTACCCCTAATCTTTTGATAGAATTTGATAAAACCCTGCTCCTGGCAGCAGGAGAAAGAAGACAGATATTCCTGACTTTCCCGATCGAAATTGGGATTTTTATTTCGGATAAAGAAAACAAGAATCACAAGAATATCCAACTCCTTGACGTGTTAACCCTGGTAAGGCAAAAATTTACGCTGTATGGAGAGGTCTCAAATGGGGTTGTCTGTAAGCACTGGAAAAGTAAAATTTATTCGGAATCCCCTATTCTGGAACCTCTAAGAGAAGGAGTCCTGGAATTAACGCTTAAAAACACCTCTTCGGATTGGGCCTCAATCACAAAAGTAGTTTTTAATGCTTACGGGATGAGACTTTATTATGATCGAGATGTCATCATGAAAGCCCGTATGGATATTCTCAACAGAAATACAGCTGAAACAAGTTTTGAGATACAGCACATTAATGGAGAATTAAGAAGCCGCTCCCTTAAAGATCGTAAAATCCGAAAAGAGGCCTTTGGGGTTTACAGCCTTAGAAAGCTTGGGCTACCCCTTAAATTCTATATGGGGTGCGGGTTCTGATATCAGAATTTTATCTCTTTGATTATATCCTTTATACAACCTCAAACTCTTCTGTTACTGTAGGCGATTTACTTAAATTTGTCTTTATTCTTTCCCTTTCAATCCTGCTCTCCAAAATTCTAACCCTTTACCTGCGCAGATCCCTTAAGGATAAAGTCAGCAAGGATGTAGGCGAAACTTTCCTGAAAATCCTTTATTATGGCACCCTTGTTGTCGTTTTTATCTCAATACTTCCTTTGATAGGGCTTGATCCATCAGGGCTCTTGCTGGCAGGAGGAATTACAGGTATAATTCTGGGTTTTGCAAGCCAGAATATTGTAGGAAACCTTGTATCAGGTTTTTTCCTTATGGTTGAAAGGCCTATAAAAATAGGAGACCAGGTTCAGATAAACGATATTTCAGGCTATGTTACTGACATCCGGATTATTTCCACTCTAATAAGGACTTACGATGGGCTGCTGGTCCGGATCCCCAATCAGCAAGTCTTTACAACAAATATAACAAACATTGTCGGACATCCTGTTAGAAGATTCGAATGGACAATCGGAATAAGGTATTGTGATGACGCAGATGCTACAATCTTGATTATCACAGATCTTATAGACAAAGAGCCTTTTGCCCTCCAAAATCCTGAACCTTCAGTTTTTGTAAATGAACTTGCAGAAAGCTCAGTAAAAATTATTATCAGGATGTGGGCACCCGTGAGCGAATGGTTTAGAATAAAAACCAAGCTTCTCTGGGCTATAAAACAAGCTCTTGAGCAAAATGGAATAGAGATCGCATATCCTCGGAGCACAATTTACCTTCAAAAAACTCTTGAAAAAATCCAGCTTCCTGAAAAGCAGACTCAAGAGAAAGAGATAGAATGCATATTAAATTATGAGGAAAGAGTACTTTCCTGAAAACACATATTTAAAAAGAAGATCAAAAGTAAAAGTTAGGAATAAAATAAGGAGGTTAAAACTAGGAGCCAAAATCAGAAAAGAACCAATAAGAGCAAATAAAAACAAATTAGTATTTCTCAGGTTTTAGGCTTAGATCCTTTCATCAAGGGCTTCCCTTATTTCTTTTACCGTCAAAGCCCCAGGACTTCCTTTCATATTATGGGGAGGCCAGGCCCCTGATTGTATTTCTTCTGAATTTTCATCGTGTTCGTCTTCAAGCAGTAAAATCACTTTAATATCGTCTGGCACATCATCTACAAAGTTTACACCACAGACCTTTAGTTCTTCCAGGGATTTCTTTCCTTTTTCTTCCTCAAAAGGTGCAGTACAACCTCTAATAATATTCGTTTTAAAGCCTCTTTCAAGAAAGCCAAGAGAATTAATATAAATACAAACTTCTTCTACAAGGCCTGCTAGAAAAACCTCATTAATTCCAAGTTCTGCAATTTTCAGTTCAAGCTCAGGAGCTTTAAAGGCATTGAGATGATCTTTCGGAATCCTGAAAACACTCACAGTTCCATTATTTACTATTTTATCAATAAGTTTAACAAGCTTCCCAATTATTGTCTTCCCTAAAGGAGCTACAAGTTTTCCCTGATAAGTGTTGCCTTGATATTCGTATTCCTCGAACACAAAATCATTGGTCATATCTATTATAATTAAAGCCTTGAAAGTAGAGTTCGTTTGTACTGGTTCCATTCCAATTCTACCCCTTTATCAATTCCAGGTATTTCCCAAGTATAGATATTTTTAATACTAACAATTATAATAAACTAATTGAAAAAAAAATCCACTAGAAGAGAATTAAAAGCTAAGTTAGGGATAAAAAGGTTGAATAAAAATAAATGCCTGGAGCTCACAAAGAAAATAATTCTCATTTTCAAGTTTTTATTTTTGGTGCTTATTAGCCGCCTGCAACAGGTGGAATGAGAACTACTGTATCTTCTTCATTTAATTCAGTTTCAGGACCTTTAAGAAAATCCACATCCCTACCATTGACAAGAATCCTGATTTTTGGGTTTTCATCGGCAAAAGGATCTCCTACAGCTTTTTTAAAATCAGTTCCAAAATGAGTTTCAAGGAATTCAAGCAGGGCTTCTACAGTATCTCCCTGAGAAATCTTAAACTGCATTTCATGTGCGCCTGCAATTTCCCTGATTGAAGCTAGAAACTTTACATTCACTTTCATTAGGATTTCCTGCTGGTTTTACTGGTTTTTACAGCTCATGTATCCATAAATGGCTTAAAAAATAAATCTAGTGGCAGCTAAAATGCTGCCATATCACAGTTCCATTATAGTTTCAATCCACATCGCAATTTGGAGATTTGATTTCCAGTGCTCTTTTGAACTGATTTTTTGCAGTGATTCTATTCAGACTTTCAGTTTTGCTTGCACTTTATTTAAGTCTCTTCAGATCTCTTCAGGCGAGCCCAAGCTCCCTTAGTTTTTCCTCAGTTGGCTTTCCATCAACCCAACTCCGGAGAGAATAATATTTGTCAATCATTTCAGGCACATGGGAGATCTGACCAGCAGATGGGCCACTTGGAGTTGGTTCGGTTGTAAGCCTTTTTGGAAGCACGTCCTGAGCTCTATCAAGTCCGTAAGCGTTGTTAATCAGGCGCTCAAGGTTTGTAATCCTCTCCCCGATTTTAAGTAATTTTTCAGGATCGAGTTCTATGCCTGTTATAGCCTGTAGCATACCTGTATATTGGGGAAGTCCAATCGCGAAAGCAGTAAAAAGGCAGATAACCATGGAATTAATTGCAGAACCCATATCCTGCATGAAAATAGTCCATTCAGGTTTCCCTTCAGTTGAATAAGGGTCAAGCTTTTTTGGGATTCCAATGATTTCTGCTGGAATCGTGTAGCCGTAAACATGATCTCCTCCACGGTTTGCGGTTGCATATTCAAGCCCGATTCCCTGAATAGGTCGAGGATCATAGGCTGGAAGCTCCATACCTTTAACGTTTATGGATAATTCAGGGGCTTGGTACTTTTCTGCAAGTTTTCTCGAACCTAGGGCAAGGTCTGCTCCAAAGCCCGCCTTATATGCTGTTCTCCAGACAGATTCTACCATTGCGCCGGGGTCCCCGAATCTCAGGTTCAGGCCCTGCAGGTTTTCTTCAGGGACCTTCCCTTTCTCGACAAGTTCCATTGCACAGGCAATAGTCCCTCCCATGGAAATAGTATCGATCCCGAACTCATTGCAGAAATGGTTTGCTTTTATAACCGCATCAAGTTCTTTTACCCCGCAATTGGACCCAAGGGCAAAAATCGTCTCATACTCGGGCCCTTCCGTATATTTGACACTAAAAGGTCCCTCTCGCACCACAGATTTTCTTCCGCATATTATCGGACAACCCCAGCAGCCGACCGTACCTGTTAGATAGGTCGCACTGAGCTTCTCTCCGCTCTGTTCATCGGCCTCAGGGAAATAGCTGTTCTGGAAATTTTTCGACGAATAAGCTCCATGTGCATTGACTATATTTACAAGCACAGCAGTCCCATATACGTGCAGGCCTCCTTTTGGGCCGGTAACCGGGTTTCCCCTGATAAGCTCCATTGCCTCTGCCACTTTCTCGACAAGCATTTCAGGGTTTGCGGATTTAATTCTTTCATTTCCTGAAACAAGTATAGCTTTTAACTTCTTGCTGCCCATAACAGCCCCGGAACCTGTCCTTCCTGCTGCCCTGTATTCGTCATTCATTATACAGGCCATGGAAATAAGGTTCTCGCCTGCAGGCCCTATACAGGCAATTGAGGTTTTCTTAGGGTCAGTCCCTGCTCTTTTTATAAGCTCGCGAGTAACACTTGTTACTGTCATGCCCCAGATTTCAGGCGCTTCCACAAGCTCGGCTTTTCCGTTTATAATTGTCAGGTAAACGGGCTTTTCCGAAATTCCCCTGACTATTACTCCATCATATCCTGCAAATTTCAGGTAAGGGCCCCATTTTCCTCCCGAATTCCCGCTTCCAAGGCCTCCGGTAAGTGGAGACTTGCTGGTAAGTACATGATATCGCCCGCTGGTAGGCACTTTTGCTCCCGTAGTCGGCCCTGTTGAAAAGATTAACAAATTATCCGGATCAAAAGGCTGGATATCTGGCCTGAGCTCGTCATATATGAATTTCAGCCCAAGCCCTTTTCCCCCTATATATTTTTTTAAAATTTCTTCATCAAGCGGTATATCTTTTAGTTCTTTTGTTTCAAGATTAACATCAAGGAATCTCCCTGTATATCCACCTAACATAAATAGCCCCCTTAAATTCTGTTTTTACATTTCTGCACTGCATCCTTCAGTTCAGGGCTTATTCCCACCTTAATATTTGATACCACAGCTTTCTCAAAAGAAAATTCAGCCTAGACTGACAGGATAACTTCAAATAGCAAATTAAGGTATAGAGTAGTTTAATTATATTAATTAAGAGTGGTTTAATTATGTTAATTATGTAAAAATTCCTTTATAAAAGTATTTAATGAAAAATAGTAATTTGAAATAAAATTCCCCGGAACAGGATCTTAATACATAATTTTTTTCTGAAACCTAGCTAGAAAATAACTTAAAAATTTAATTTTTAAAAGATCTTAAAGGAAATGCTGACTTCCAAGTACATCAGGCCTTAGTAATATACTCGTACTTAACATCGACTTTTGTAAATTTTGGCACTTCCCCCCAGATGCCCATATATTCTCCCTGAACAACAATTGCCCCTTTTATTCCAGAAATTCCCTTTAAGGCTTTAAAAGATGCCTCAACAGCTCCTTTTCCTATCCCAACCTCATTCCCGAGCGCAGTCGCAGCCGCATCCGCCAGGGAAACGTCATCCGAAAAAACCGTAGCTGCATCTGCCATTCCAAAACTTATCGAAGGCCCTACAGTGCCTGCAGAAGTGCAGACTCCCGTGATTGAATCCCTGGGCTCGAAAATAAACCCGAGATTTTTGATGGGAGACTGCCCCGCATAAATCCCAACTACAACAAGCCTGTCGTTTATAAGAGCTATATCCCCCCCATTATCAACAACCGCATACACAGCTCCGGCTTCTACCATAGCTTCCACAGCAAGGGCAGAAATCGTACCTGCAACTGCACTCATGGGCCCTATTCCCATAGTATTCCCTGCCTTTATCATTCTCCTGACAACCTCAGGGGCATTTTCAGGGCATTCGTAAGGTTCAAGGGTAAGCTGAAAATAAGGGTCTGAAAGAATAAAAGTCTCAAGTGCTGCCCTGTGAAGCCTGATAGCTTCTTTTGCAACTTCAATATGCTCTTGTTTATCCGCTGCAATCGTTACTATGGTTTCTTTTAACTGGAAGTGTTCTCTAATAGGAATTCTGGAAGGTTTTTCAGTATTACTCCCCTCTGAATCTACGGGATCTGCTATGAACTCCCTGGTGATATCTTTAGTTGAATCATTTGCAGAATCTAGCATATCGATTCATTTGGTATTTATTGCTTAAAAAATAAATGCTTTTTTTGATTAATTAAGAAATATCTTCACCTCCGCCAGCTTTCCTGGCCGCCGTTAAATAAAGAAGAAAAGCAATAAAAAAGGCAATAAATATAGTGTTGCGAATTTCTTTACTTTTAATGTGATTAATTTTATTCACGATATACAGCTAGAATGAATATAATACTCCTAATGAGCTAAGAGAAAAGGTTAAAATTTTTGAGATTTAATTTATTTGGGAGAAAAAGTGATGAAAATTAACTCTCAATATTAAGTCCTCTTGAGCGAA
>CAZFNE010000113.1:0-9711 GCA_964520335.1 uncultured Methanosarcinales archaeon
GGATTTAAATGTACCTTGATAGCTGATGCCTGTGCTACCCGCAATCTTAAATTCGCAGAAGAAGTTTTGCCTGCGCAAACTGTTCATGCATCATTCATGGCGGCCCTGGACGGCATGTTTGCAATTGTCATGACTGCCGATGAATATCTTAATAAATGCTAACGTTTTTTTAATTGCATGAATTATTTCCCAATTATATTATTAAGTTTAGTTTTAACGCATAAATACATATTAGATAGTAGCATTTAAAATTATCAAAAGTCTTTCAGATAATTTTATTTTGATTTATGTTTAACAGTATTAAAGAGATTCCCGCTCTTCGGGCATATCTCTTTGGATTCACAATCTTGTTTCTTTTTTTTGCCCACGTATTCTGTTTTTCGGTCATTTTTTAGCCCCATTAATTAACCCCACTCTATTTTTTATATTTGTTGTTTTATGAAAGAGCTTTTTGGTCTAATTTCAGTTTTTTTAATTCAATTTCTTTTTCTTATCCTGCAAACAAGCCTTTTCTAGATTCATACGAAAATACCCATAATGGCTTTTTAATGTAAATTATTGTTATAAGACCATAGGAATAAAATATTTTTCCTTCAAAGATCTCTCCTTTCATAATTTAACCTTTTTGAATTCATAGTTTACCTTCTTAGATGCATTTTTTCCTTTCTTACATCTTTTGGCTGTTGTTTGAATATTCTCTCCAGAAGTTCTGGGATTTTTACCTAAGAATTCACTAAAATGCTTTCCTTACCTTAATCTACAGAAAGCTTCCAAACCAAGACAAAATTCAACCTGAGTTAGCCGACTTTTGTTCTGCTATTCTCAGAAGAATTTTTTATTGTCTTGCTGTCCATCCCCTCACAATCGTGAAATGACAGAATCCCATACTCACTGGTATTATTAAAAACCCTTTTTTGGGGCAAAAAGTGCCTGATAATTTCCAAGGGGACTTAACATTACATGAAACAAAATGCAAAAATGACAAGACTTTCACCCTAAACAGCATGTTTTGGAAAGAGTTAAGGCTTGAGAAAACTTGGCTTCGGAAGCTGTTAAAGGTTTGAAGACGGAGTACAATTTCTAAAGCAAGAAGAGTTAGGGAAAAGAAACTACTTCAATTATCCATCAAGAGTGAAAACAGTAAATTTTAACTTAAACAATAATTGTGCGAGTTTATCAAAATAATTAGGACTTATGCAATTTAACTGAGAAATCAACTTCATAAAATCTTCAACTGTCTTTTAATAAAAATTAAAGGTAACGTCTATTACATTTAATTTTTGAATCTTACGAGTGTAAATCCTATAGCTCATGAATTGCTGAGTTTTTACTTTGAGATCGACAGTTCCAAACATAAATAAAAAGTTATATAATTTATCGTATTTTTACTTTTACCATATTCGTTAACTAAAACAAAAAAAGGTAATGATCCAATCTATGATTCCTCCTCAAAATAACAACGTGAAAACGAAACTTACTCTTCAAGAGCTAGAAAACCACCTATGGGGTGCAGCAGATATCCTGCGTGGTAAAATTGACAGTTCAGATTATAAGCATTATATCTTTGGGCTATTGTTCTACAAGCGGCTATGTGATGTATGGGAGGAGGAATATGAAGAGCGGTTGAAGGAGTATGGGGATGTCGAGCTTGCAACTCATCCAGATGAGCACCGCTTCCACATACCTGAAGGCTCTTTCTGGAAGGATGTGCGCAAGCAAAGCACCAATATTGGTGAGCACCTGAATACCGCCTTCCATGCTATTGAAGATGCAAACCTGCGCCTGAAGGGGGTTTTTCAGGATGTAGATTTCAATAACAAAGAACGTTTTCCCGATGCTACCTTAGAACTATTGCTCCAGCACTTTGATAAAAAATCCCTGCGCAAAAGTGATGTAGAACCTGATATGCTGGGCAATGCTTACGAATATTTGATTGCCAAATTTGCAGACGATGCTGGAAAGAAAGGCGGTGAGTTCTACACTCCTAAGATGGTTGTTCGCCTCATTGTGGAATGTTTGCGACCTGAAGAAGGTATGAGCATTTACGATCCAACATGCGGTTCTGGCGGTATGCTTCTGGAAGCTGTGCATTATCTAGAGCGCCAGGGTAAGAATCCCAAATCTCTGACCCTTTTTGGCCAGGAAATGAACCTGAATACCTGGGCAATCTGTAAGATGAACCTTTTTCTTCATGATATCGATGATGCCTTTATTGAGCGTGGAGACACGCTAAGGGATCCAAAACACCTAGTTTATGAAGGAAGCAATGCTATCAAGACTTTTGTTAGAGTTCTTGCTAATCCTCCTTTTTCTCTAAAGAACTGGGGATATGATGATTGGATGGGAGGCGATAAGTTCGGCAGGGATACATACGGCTGTCCCCCAAAGAGTTATGGTGATTTGGCTTTCGTGCAGCATATGGTTTCCAGCCTAAAGGAAAATGGGATGATGGGCGTCGTGCTACCTCATGGTATTTTGTTCAGAGGTGGATCTGAAGGGAAAATACGTCAAAGATTGCTTGAGGATAATCTCATTGAGGCTATAATTGGGTTGCCTTCAAACCTATTTTATGGAACTGGCATTCCTGCTTGCTTACTACTTATAAATAAGGCAAAATCTCCTGAACGCAAGGGAAAAGTGCTGTTTGTAAATGGTGCAGAGGAAATGGAAGTAGGAAAGAACCAAAATTTAATGTCTGAAGAAAATGTTAAAAGGTTGTCTGAGGTTTTTAACACTTTTAAAGATGAGTATCATTTCTCGCGAGTGGTGGATCTAGAAGAAATCAAGAATAATGACTACAACCTGAACGTTTCCTTATATGTAGACAACTCAGAGGCTGAAATCGAAATTGATGTAGTAGCCGTCAACAAGGAGCTAAAAGAACTGATTAGGCAGAGGGATGAGTTTTATAATGAAATGCAGGCTTATTTGAAGGAGCTTGGATACGATGAGTGAAAAGTGTCAGGCTCCTGAAGGATACAAAATAACTGAACTGGGGTTTATTCCTAAAGAGTGGGAAGTCGGCTCACTTGATAACATTGCAGAAATTAATCCAAAAAATAACGTCTCACATTTAGAAGATAACAGTAATGTAACATTTTTACCAATGCAGAATGTTGGTGGAAATGGTAGGATTCTAAAATACGAGACGCGTAAGTATGGAGATGTTAAAAAGGGATACACCTGTTTTTCAGAGAAAGATATACTCTTTGCGAAAATAACACCCTGCATGGAAAATGGTAAAGGAGCTTTGGCTGCAAACTTAGAAAACAAAGTTGGATTTGGAAGTACAGAATATCACGTACTTAGATCGAAACCAAACGGAAGTCCCGAATTTATATTTTATATAACAAAATGGGAAAAACTCAGAAAAGAAGCTGAGAAATACATGATAGGATCAGCAGGTCAAAGGCGTGTCTCAAAAAATCTCTTTTTTAGTTACAAAATTCCGATTCCTACATTTCCAGAACAACAAAAAATTGCCATTATCCTGAATAGTGTCGACGATGTAATTCAGGCTACACAGGCAATTGTTAATAAGACTTGTAGATTCAAACAGGGTCTGCTACAATGGCTCCTTACATGCGGAATCAATAATACTCATTTTAAGAAAACAGCAATTGGCGAAATCCCTGAATATTGGAACGTTCGCCAGATTGGTGATCTCGTTAAGCAAGTGCGAAAACCAGTTTCTGTTGAGAAAGAAGCTTATTATCAGGAGATAGGAATTCGTTCTCATGGAAAAGGAATTTTCCACAAAACACAAAAAATCGGAAAAGAACTTGGTAACAAACGAGTATTTTGGGTAGAACCAAATTGTCTTATCCTAAATATTGTGTTTGCGTGGGAACGCGCTGTCGCCGCCACTAACAATCAAGAAATAGGAATGATTGCTTCTCATAGATTCCCTATGTTTAGGCCTGACGAGGATCAAATCCTGCTATCTTTTATTGTTCTATATTTGAATTCTTCTAGAGGTGCAAATGCACTCCAATCAGTATCTCCAGGAGGTGCAGGTCGCAATAAAACACTTAATCAAAAGGAATTTTTGAAACTTCCTATTCCTGTGCCGCCCTTGGTGGAACAAAAAAACATTGTAGAAATGAATAACAAGATTAATGTTTATTTAGAGATAGAACAGCGAAAACTTGAAACATTGATTAGAATAAAAAACGGACTCATGAACGATCTTCTCTCCGGCCGCGTGCGCGTAAAACTCAACAAGGAAGTGTAATAGACACTAGCGCCATTAGCTAAAAATTTTGATGAATCATTAAAGAGATGAGCATAACATGACCACCCCTTGCGAATACACCCTGGTCGAAAAGCCCTGTATAGAAGCTCTCGAGAAATTAGGCTACAAATGGTTGCGTCCTAGTGAGAATGATAGAGCAAGGGATGGGCAGAACCAAGTTATCCTGAGAGACAAATTCATAGAGGCTGTCCAGAAGATAAATGATGTAACTGAAGAGGTAGCTCGTGGAGTTTATTACGAACTGATGGCTGTGAGTGACAACGAAAAATGGATCAGTATCATGCGTGGGAATTATAGCCGCACTGTTCTAGGCAAAGAAACCAAAAAAACAATTCATGTTATCGATCTTCTTAATCCTAATTATAATATCTATACTGTTACCAATCAGCTCTATGTCAAGTCTCAAAATCCCCACAAGCCCGATGTAGTTGTTTTTGTTAACGGTATTCCACTTGTAGTAATCGAGGCAAAAAGCCCACTTTCATTTAAAGATAAGACGGGTGAGGCATTTGAACAGATTAAGCAGTATGAGCAGGATATTCCTAGACTATTTTATTCCAATACCTTCAATATAATAACTAACGGTGGTTCCCTGCTTTTTGGCGCTACAGGAGCTTCTTCAGAGTTCTGGAGTGCATGGAGAGATCCCTGGCCCAAAAAAGAAAGTGATTTCTCCAATGCCTTTGAAAAAGGGTTATACTGCCTTCTTGAACCCTCAAGGCTAATGGATATATTGGCTCATTTTATTGTATTCGAAATCGATAAGGAAAACAACAAAATAATTAAAAAAATCTGCCGTTACCAGCAGTATAGGGCAGTGAATAAGATTATAGAGCGAGTTATTGAAGGCAAACATCGTAAAGGTCTGATCTGGCATACCCAAGGAAGCGGTAAATCCTTGACAATGGTTTTTGCAACCCTCAAGCTAAAAAATCACCTGACTATTGAGAACCCTAACCTTTCCAGCCCTAATATCATGGTGCTCACTGATCGAACAGACCTTGATCAACAAATTTCCGACACCTTTGCAGCTTGCAAACTTCCAAATCCTAAGCAGTTAAGCTCAATAAACGAACTGCGTCAGATGGTACATGCCAAGACTACCGGCCTTACCCTGCTCTCGACAATCCATAAATTTGCAGAGCAGTATTTATTTACTTGGGACGATGTCCCTGGAAAGAATAGTTCTAAATTTAAAGAGGTTATAAAGCAAAAATTCGGTCTGGATTGTGATAGAAAAACAACAATCGAGAAAACTGATAATGGTGCAGCTATAAAAGTCTGCACTTCAAAAAACACTATTCTGCTAAGACTCAACAATGAAAAAAATAGGATTACTGTAAAAATCGATGACACCGACATTTATAATTTCGTTACTAGGACGAACAACAATAAGACAAAAGTATATGAAGATCCAAAAAAACCAGTAGAGAATAGTGACAACTGGATTTTACTCGTAGACGAATGTCATAGAACTCAGGAAAAAGATCTGGGCGCATATCTTCAGGCTACATTCCCCAACGCACGCTTTTTTGGTTTTACCGGTACTCCCATTAAAAAGAATGATCACGATACTTATGCGACCTTTGGCTCACCAGGTGAAGGCTATCTGGACCGTTACAGCATTGATGATGCTGTGGCAGATGGTGCAACAGTACCTGTTCGCTATACTAGCCGCAAAACCGAATGGCATCTTGAAGCACAAAAACTTGACGTTCTCTTTGACCAATGGTTTGCCAACGAATCTGAGGAACGCCTCAGTAAGATAAAGGAGAAAGGTGTCACAATTTCAACACTGGCTAAACACTCAGCCAGAGTTGAACTCATAGCTTATGATATCTGGATTCACTATCGAGAACATGCCATGCCGGATGGTTTCAAGGCTCAGATAGTGGGAATTGACAGGGAGGCAATTATCCTATACAAGCAGGCAATGGATAATGTGATCGCTGAAGACCTTAAGAAAAAAGGACTTTCAGCAGAAGAGGCACGCAATCAGGCAGAAGCCATGAGTGCGTGTATCTATTCCTCCAGTCAGGAAGACAGTAAGCCGAGTGAAGACCCATATGTCCAGAGCATCAGGGATGAACTGTGCAGTCAACTGGTACAAGATAAGGATGAAAAAGACACCATAAATAATTTCAAAAAAAGAGATCATCCACTCTGCTTCCTCATAGTTTGTAACAAGCTTCTTACAGGATTCGACGCTCCTGTTGAGAGTGTTATGTATCTGGACAGTCCACTAAAAGATCATAGCTTGCTCCAGGCAATAGCACGTACCAACCGTGTTTCTGGACCACAGAAGCAATTTGGGCTTATCGTTGATTATATCGGTGTCACCAGGAAACTTGAGAAGGCATTTGAATCCTACCGGGAGGCTGATGTTAAAAATGCCATGAAGGATCTAGATGTGGATCGCGCTGAACTTAAACGAACCCATGCAGAAGTAATGGATCTAATGAAAGGAATTCAGAGGGGAACAAGTAACATCAAGGAAGAATACGATACTCTCGTCAATTTATTGGGTACTGAAGATTCCTGGTTCACATTCAGGCGCAAGGGAAAGGCCTTTATCCGTGCCTATGAGGCTTTGAGCCCTGATCCGCTAGTGCTGGATTATAAAGATGATCTGAAATGGGTAACCGGCTTTATCTCTTATGGAATAATGGTCTTTGAAAAGAAAGAGACTGTTGACCTTCGTACCTACAGCGCCAAAATACGTCAGATGTTGGAAGAACATCTTCATGTTACTGGTCTCAATACTATCATCAAACTGCGCCAACTCACTGACCCAGAATTTAAGGATGATTTTAGGACTGAGGGAAAAGACGAAGGCGAACTCAGAACAGCTGCTATACGCAAAAGTACTGAACTAAAGAAAATTCTGACAGAAAAGACGGAAAAGAATCCTCTACGTTATGGTCCATTCTCAGAGCGTGTAATGACGGTATTACACCAATTTGAAGAAGGACAGCTGACAGCTGCAGAAACTCTAGAGAAATATAAAAAGATCGTTAAGGACCTTGAAGATGAACATAAAGCACACGAAAAATCTGGTTTGAACGAACGTGCCTATGGAGTGTATAAGATCTTGGAAGCTTTTTTAGAAAAAAAGGAAACAGTGGAAGAGACACGTGGAGACTATGGTACTGAGATCTCGAGTAAACATAATACTATCAACCAGATTCTGCAAATTGCAGAAGAGATAGATACCCTTTATGCATCAGACCAAACTGCTCCTCTTGGCTGGCATCTTAAAGAACAACTAAAAAAGGAACTTCGTCAGGAAGTGCGAAAGAAAGCTCATCATGCGGGCTTAAACGATTTAATTTCAGTCTCAACAAGGATTGAAGATTACGCCCTTAAGCACTATGTTAAGGTGGCATAAATGCCAATTCTCACAGTTGGCAAAACCCTAATCCCCTTTGAAATACAGCGCAGTGCTAAGTCCCATCGTCGTCGAATTGTCGTGACTCCAGACAAAGTAGAAGTTATAGTCCCTATGGAAGATGAGGAGGACTCAATTCTATATTTCGTTCACAGTCGCCGGCAATGGATCTATGAAAAACGCGAAGAAATCACCGAAAAAATCAAGCATTCCAGCGGTGCTCATCCTGAATGTTTTGTAACAGGGGCAAAAATCCTGTATCGAGGAAGGCGCATGCGTCTTGAGGTACATGTACATCGAGATAGTTCAATTAATGTTGAATATCGAAATGGCTTTCGAATTCACAGACCAGAAAATTGTTCAGATGCTATAGTTAAGGATGCCATTGAGGGGTGGTTGAAGGACCGAGTTTTTAGTGATATAAATACATTTATACACATTTATTCAAAAAAAGTAGGGGCGTCTCCAAAAGGAGTTAGAGTTGATTCGTTTAAACATCTATGGGGAAGCTGTGGTAAGAACGGAATCATAAATCTAAACTGGCAATTAATTTTTGCACCCAAATCTGTTTTAGAGTATGCAGTTGTTCATGAGCTCTGTCATTTGCAATACCGAAACCATTCAAACGAATTCTGGTCTAAGGTAAAAAGTATTTTACCTGATTATGAGGTACGAAAGAACTGGCTTGACAGGAATGAACACCTACTTGAAACAAATTTACTTGGAATTGATCATAAAGCTGTTTAAAATCTATCTGCTTTTTTAGCTGTTAATCAATAATCTTGATCAGAAAACATCTATAAAAATAATTGGAATCCAAAGATTCTATTTTTACTCATAAAAACGACTCTGTAGGAAACCTACCTAATAGTCATCAATAGGCTTAAAAAAATCTTCAGCAAAATTGAATCAGGCAATTCAGTTCTAATTTGCAAAGATTGGTAATTTCAGAGGATTTCTACAGAGCCGGGAATCCTTGAATTTATGAATGATCCGAAATTAGAAGCTATACTTGCACATGAAGTATGGCATATCCGCCATAACAATAAAAGTCCGATCTTGAGATAATGATCTCTAATGACGTTTACTGAAAATCGTTCTCAAAACGAACTGGAACTCTTTGCTGATATTCTACTAGAAAGATGATTGGGGAAAAAACAATAGGATCTGAAAGAGAAGAATTAAACTAAGTTTCAAGCTTAAAGCCTTGGTTTAGTTTCAAAAAAGCTAAAAAAGTCGGAATAGTTTGCCTAGTTAACAAGAGTAATCTAATGGTTACTTGATAGTTTTTAGGAACTTTGTTTTGAGGAATTTTAAATTACCTGCAAACTTATTTAAAAAATTCAATATAGCTATGTTCAGAGTTTTACTTCAGTAATTTCAATTTATGAAAAATGGCCATAAACTTTTTTAACATCACAATCGTTAATATTAATAGTTCACAATTGTAACTCAATAAATTAATGTGGTACAATGTAGTATAGAGAATAAACAAACTGAGCAAATATATCGCATATTTCTACTGCATATTTCTGCTTTCTGAAGTGTATCATTATGGATAAAGAACTAAATGCGAATATTAAGGCAGATCTGCTAAGCATAGGAAGTGCTCAGGTAGATAAATCTCTTCTTCCCGGCCAGCTTAAGAGTAAGGCTACAGCCGGGCCAGGGGCAGGGAATTCTTCCATATTTCTTAAGTCAGGCAATAGGAGAGTAAGGCTTACAATCAATGATTTGTCTCCTTTAAGGGTAGTGCCCGAAGATGAACATGTCGTTGTTTTAAAAGGTGAGGATGTGGTTGCCAGAGGTATACTTGAGCAACCGCTGTGTCACTGCCCTGAACAGGCCTATATCACATTGTCTGAAAAGTGCATATACGACTGCCAGTTTTGCCCTGTTCCTAAAATGCAGGGTGGGGTTAAGGACTACAAAAAAGTCCTTCAGATGGTGGAAGAAGCTAATTCTACAGGAGAACTTAAGGCAATTTCCCTTACAAGCGGGGTAGCAGTTTCCCCAAGATTGGAGGTTAAAAGAGCTGCAGAAATAATACGACTGCTATCAAGAGAAT
>CAZFNE010000114.1:0-9706 GCA_964520335.1 uncultured Methanosarcinales archaeon
AAAAAAAGTTGTAAAAAGAATTTTTTATAACCCCTTTATTTCCACTGGACATTTTTAATGGAAATGAAAAATATTTGATTAAAGATAAAAAATCTTAGAATGAAGGAATAAAAGAACTTATTTTTACTAAAAAAATTTATAAAATTTAAAAATACCCTAAAATATATTTATTTAATTATCAGTCCATCTCTCAAAAGTGTTTTTAGACCCCTTTATTTCCAGTGGAAATAACTTTGTTAGTTTATTATGAACCAGATTCATAATAATATAGTAATTTAAAAAATGTGCATGAATTCTCGAATCAAATCCAGATATGAAATCAGAAGTAGAAGCATAAATAAACGGAAGAGAATGCAGGAAATATAGAAGAATTAAGGAAAAAACAGAAAACATAAGTGTAAAGATTTTTAAAGAAAATCGGGGGATGGAAAACGGGAAAATTGAATAAATGTGAATAAGGCTCCAAATAAGATTAATTCAAAAAAAGGATTTGATAAAAATTCAAATAAAATAATGAATTTGTAAGAATGAATTTAAGAATGCAGACTTAATCTTACTGTTTTTACTTACCTATTATTCACTAACCTCTATTACTAACAAAAGCTTCAAACCAATGAAACTTTAATTCTCAAGCTTTTTAGAGCATAATTATTCTACTCCGATTTCCAATACTAAGCTCAATTTCTTCATTTAGCCCATATTTTGCAAAAGCATCGATTACCTGGATCTCAGAGTCGATGTCAAGGTCTTCAATAATGTAGGCCTGATCTCCCCATAAAGTTAATTTTATACTGCCAGTTTCATCTTTAAGCTGAAGGTTTGAAACTACACTTGCTGTTCCGTCTTCCCTTTCAAATTCCCGAAGCTCTCCGATTTCTAAAACTTTTCCCTGGATCGAATAGCTTTCTCCTGCAGCAACATCGGCGATATCGGTAAATTTCTCTATATATTCAACATTTTTTTCAGTTTTCTGAATAATGCCTCTGGAACTCATATTTAATTCAATCTGCTGGCTGAAAGCATTTTGTCGGGAATATGCATGAAGTACTTCTATGGTTTCATCAAAATCAATTTCATCCAGAAAATCAGTCTTTTCATCCCAGAGGGCCAATCTTATTTTACCTGTGGAATCTCCAATCAGGAGATTTCCTACCCTGCCTACAGATCCATCTTTCTTTTCAAAAGTTCGGACTTCAGAGATATCAAGTACTCTTCCAGAGATATTAATATCATTCATATTGTCTTCGATATCGGCTATTGGGGTAAATTCTTCTTCGTATTCGATCTGTTTTTCTGTTTTTCTTATTACGCCTCTGCTTCCAATTTGAATCTCAACTTTCTGAGTGAAGGCATTTTCTCGTGCGTATGCGTTAAGAAGCTCTACAGTATCCCCATACTCAATCTCATCTAAAAATTCAGTTTTTTCATCCCAAAGAGTAACTCTTATTTTACCCGTGGAATCCCCAATCAGCAGGTTTCCAACTTTTCCACTATTTCCGTCTTTTCTCTGAAAAATTCTTACTTCTGAGATTTCGAGAACCTTGCCTGTTAAATTCAGGTTTCCCATTCCATCTTTTATATCTTTTATCTTCTGATTATTTGCTGCCACATTTATTTCTTCATCGCATTCTGCCAGGACTCCATTATTTCCTATATTGACCTCCATGCCTGAATATCCCTGCTTTGAGTAACCACTTATCTGGTAGGTTTGCCCCACCTTAATTTTTCCGTCTTTTATCATATCTGCCATATTGTCCCATAAAGTTAACCGGATTTTCCCTGATTCGTCCCCTACAATTACATTTCCAACCCTCCCTACTGTCCCATCATTTCTTGTAAATTCTTTAACATCAAAAACCGAAATAATTCTTGCAATAAAATTGACCTGGCCACTCTCATATGTAATATTTTCGATTTTCACGCAATCTCTTCCTACATCAGAAAACCCAAGTTCATTGGCAACAAGCATAGCAGCCATAGGTTCGTCACAAAGCCCTCCCATACCTTCTACTTTATCCTGGATACGCTGCAGGAAATCCTGTTTGCTAACTACATGGCTGAGTCTTTTGTAAATTTCTTCTATATCAGTCATTTTATCCCCTTTATAGTAATGATTATCTATAGTACTTTTAACTCTTCTTCAGTCTTCCATAAATTACAAAGTCACTGGCAAGATAAAACGAATTAAATTTAATCTATTATCAATATATTTTATTTAGAAACTTTTAAAATTGAGAATCTCTGGAATTATAGATTTTTAGAAATTATTAAATGATTCGATATAGTTTAAAATTGTTTTTATCGGTCAGTTCAAAACTCTAATTTAATGTATTAAACCAGATAAAGTTAAATCCAAGAACTCAAATATAAAAAAGGCCTCTAAATAAACCTCTAAATATAATAATATAATTTAAATCAAATATTCTTTAGACCTCGAAGATTTTCATTCTTTTCTTTCTATTTTTAAATCAATCTCTTGCCCCTTTCATCCTAACTTTATTTACTATTTATTGATACTTATGGATTAAAAAGAAGTTTTTACTAATAGAAGTTTTCATTGTTATTGTAAATAACATCTAGTTTTATATCACTCTTTAATTAAATAAATATAAAATTTAATCGTAAAAAAGTGATCCAATAATTTTTCTAATACAATAAAAACTTATAGTTTTTGTAAAATAGAGAAAATAGGAACTTCCATCAGACTAATTCAAAAAATAGCTCTTCAAAACTTATCAAAACAAAACCTTATTTATAGTAAAATTTCATTATGTACATATCATGATTCGAAAATGCACTGAGCACGGCTATTTTAGAGGCAGCAGCTGTTTGCAGTGTAAACACCCTGGCAGGTACCTGCTCGATGACGGCAGGGAGGAAAAACTTGGAAGGTTTGTCTCAGGAACTCTCAGGCATTTCCCAGCATCAGCAGGTGTTGAGATGGACGAATGCGGCTGGGTAAATCTAAACGCTTTTTGCGATATTATGAAAAAGCGATATAACTGGATGAGGAAAGAATATCTTTATGCTCTTGTAGAATCAGATGAAAAAGGAAGATACGAAATTCGAGGGCCTAGGATCAGAGCACGTTATGGGCATTCCATCAATGTAAATCTTGATTACGGGGAAAGTGATTTTCCATATCTTTATTATGGGGCAAGTCCCGAAGAGGTCGATGTCCTGCTGGAAAATGGCATTTTTCCGATAAAACAGAGGTATGTTCATCTCAGTACCTCTTATGAAAAAGCAGTGGAAGTTGCCCTTATTCACACCGAAAATCCCATAATCCTCCAAATTGATGCCACAAAAGCCCAAGAAGATGGGATTTCTCTAAAGCTTGCCACTGATCATATAGTACTCGCTGAAAAAATTCCTCCCGAATATATTTATGTTATTGAGGAAGATTTATAATTTTTAATATATGTTCTTTAATATTATTTTTTTTAATTTTTATTCTTTAATATTATGTTTTTGATATTATGTTTCTTGTTATATTTTCGATATTGTAGTTCTTACAAATTTTCCAATGCTACCACTCTTTTTCCCTTAAAAGCTTTTAGGTTATTGATACCTTGAAAAGGCCGTTATTTTCTTTTATCTTAAATTTTACATCTAAAAACAGTTCAGTAATCCATATATTTGTCAGGGTATGAAGAGAGATTTCTCGTACTGTATATGAGCTATTTCCTGCAAGGGCCATATATGGTAACAACTGATCTGCCAGAAATACATCGACAGATCCTCCCCCTTTTAATTCCGTTATAATTTCTTCTGCCGCATATTTTCCAACTTTTTCTGCCGGAAGACCCTTCTTTCCAAGAGCGTTCCCGCCTAAGTAACCTGTCCATAAAGTTATTCCACTCCCAGTGGAAAAAGCATCTGAAGGTTTGCTTTCAATCTGGGAGGAATATCCGGCCTCAAGCAATCTAATTTTTGCAGCTTCAGCTTGACGTAAAGGTACATGAGCTGGCAGGTTTGAAGCGTGAGAAATTCCTTTTATCTCTTCTTCTTTTCTTATAAATTGGAATCCTCCTAGTTTACAGGGCTCAAAAGTAGCTATAACTCTTCCGCCTCCTTTTGGATAATAACCATAGTTTTTTAAGACTATATCGCCTGCATAACCCATCTTTCTTAAAGCTGTAAAAGTTACATGCTTCAGATAGTCTATTGTCGGAGCCCAGGAGACGTCAGTTCCTCCTGTGATCTCGAATTCTATTTTTTCATTTACAAAAGGTAGAGTTGGCATAAGACACTGCAAAAGCAGGCTAATACTACCGGCAGTACCGATATTAATATTATACTTACCCCCCTTTATTTCCATTGGAGAGAAGACGAGTTCAGTTGAGCCTGGAAAAAGCCCAGAAATTTGGGCTCCACTTATGTTAGCTGCGGTTTCAAGAGCTTTTAAATGCTGTTGTTTTAACCCTGGATTTGGTCTATTTTTTCGGATATTTTTTATACTTATTTCCTTTCCAGTAACAGCAGAAAGTGCAACTGCAGTTCTAACAAGCTGCCCTCCTCCTTCCCCATAAGACCCGTCAATTTCTATCATCTTTTCCCCACACAATCTTAATTATTTCCTGTTTCTTATCAACTTAATTTCCAAATTTTAATTCATTTTAATTTTTCTGTAGCATATTTCGGGCGGCGGCTTTTACTGCCGGTAGAATTGGATCAATGAGCATTGAAACTGGAGGTGTGTAACATGTCTCCATCTCAAGGAGATCTCTAATTGTAGTTCTTTTTCTGATTGCAAGAGAAAGTCCATCAACTCTTTCTTTTATGCCTTCGCCACCAGCAAGCTGGGCTCCTACCAGAAAAGTATCTTTAAACAGGAGTTTTATAAAAAGATCTTTTCGGCCCGGATAATAGGAAGCTCTTGTGCGGCCTCGGGAAAAACCTGATATTATCTTCATATTGTGCTCTTCGGCTTTTTTCATAGTTATTCCGACTCCTCCAAATTGCAGACCGCCTGCTACAGCTACCCAGGGATCTGTAATAGTTTTAAAAGATGTGTTTTTCCCTACAACATTATTTCCAATTACATCGGCCATATGCCTTGCTGTTGTTCCCAATTGACTGAGTTTCACTTCTCCCGTTACGAAGTCTATTACCTCAGCGCATTCCCCACCTGCGTATACATAAGGAATAAACTTATCGCCTACTTTTACCTGAAGAAGTTTATTTACTACTATTCCCCCAGTTTCTCCTATTTCTATTCCGGCTTCCATTGCAAGAGAAATCTCAGGTCTTACCCCACTTGCAATCAATATAAGATCTGCAGGGAGTTTTCTTCCCTCTGCATGTACGAACTTCTCCTCCCAAAAATTCTCAGGAATAGTTGCTTCTGTTCCAGAAATTACCTCTATCCCTAAATTTTCCAGGTAAAGTTTTACAATTTCTGCGATATCAGGGTCAAGCTGTTTAGATAACAAACTTTCACTTCTAGTTATAAGAGCAGTTTTAATTCCTCTTTTTACGAATGCGACAGCACACTCAATTCCTATTGTGCCTCCCCCGATTATGCAGATTTTTTCAGCTTTTTTCAAAGCTTTTTCAAAAAGAATTCCATCAGAAAGGCTCCTCAAAGTAAAGATTCCATAAGGAAGAATATTCCTATGTCCCATCCTGGGTATAAAAGGTAAGCTACCTGTAGCGATTACAAGTTTTTCAAAAGTGTAATTCCCTTGAGAGGTTTTTACCAGTTTTGAATTCAAATCTATTGACTTGACACTCTCACTCAACCTGACGTTTATTTCATTTTCTTTAAAAAAATCCCTGGACTTTACTATAAGTTTTTCAAAATTTTCAATTTCGTGGCCGAGAACAAAAGGAATTCCACAATGGCTGTAAGCAGTATGCGAATCACTTGAAAGTACCGTTATCTCAAAATCGCTCAGTCTCCTTATTTTAGTAGCTGTTGCCATCCCACAGGCACCGCCTCCAATAATCACAACTTTATTAAGATTCTCTTTTGGAGGACCTTGTGCCGAAGAGCGCCCTTCAAAAAATACTTCTTTAAATTCCCCTTTTATATCAACAGTTTTTTTATTGTTTTTAATATTTTCACTTAGCGGATGCTGTAGACCAGAATTGCTTCTCATATTCTTAAAATAAGCATTTATGTCCTTATAAGTTTTTAAAGGACCTGACAGCTGGTAATTAGATATCTAAAAGGAGTATTTGAAAAGGAGCGAGTTTGTAAATTTCTGAATAGAAAATCTTATTCCCACGAAATACTCTGAACGAGCGAGTATGGGAGTGGGGGGGTTAATATATAAAAAAGTTTCTATCCTCGCCCGTTCAGATTTTTACAAGTATCTTGTTTTATATATACTTTTCTAAATTTTTCTAATTTATTATTTTTTAAAATTACTAAATTTTCCTTTAAAAAATTAATTTTTAAATCTATGAAATACAAAAATCTGCAGTTATATATTTAATAAAAGTTTTTAATAACCACAAAGTTCTTAAATCCTGGCGGCATTAAACATGTGAAATTAGATTATATGACGTACAGAGCACACGTTTAACTGAGTTAGGTTCAGAAACGGGCAGGAACTGTATTGTCAAACTACTTCAAAATTAACAATTTCATTATTCACCATACTTAATTCGTAAAGATGACAACTCAATTAGTCCACATGCAAGCATAATAAATTTCAGATTATCTTACATCACCAGATCAGGATTAAAAATCTTTAACTTAACGATATTTATACAAATTATCTATAAAATAAAAGCCAAATATTATCAATAGACTTTATACTTAATTCGCCTCTCACTTTACATCTTATAGCAAAGAGTCCCTTGTTATGGGTAAGGCGTGAACATTTGATTCTGACGCTCTCATTATCCGTTTTTCGAGGTATTTCTAAAAAGCTTAAGTTATCAGGTTTATTGAATAATAGATATAACTGGCTTCTAAACTGGGTATATTTCCATGAAAAAATTATGTTAGGAAAATGTTTTCCGAGCAGTGTAGAAACCCTAAGAATTAAAGGCATCCTAATCTACCTTCTCGAGATAAAAGGCATCTCTGTTTGAGCGGTTTGGTCATAATCAGTAACATCGAACCTTTCTGGCTTAAGCAAATAAATGCTTTGACAATAATTCATTCTGGAATTTTTCCGGACTAACCTCCTAGCATAATTAGTGTAAGTAAATGCAGGTAGAATAAAATCTTCTTACGCTTAAACATCTTTAATTCTAATTCTGCATGTAAAAGGAACTATCCTGATCCAAGCTAAATCTGATATTTACTATTTTTGCATTTTTAAGGTCTTTACGAATTTTTTAAATCTATAGGATAGATCCGAATATAAAAAACTGCTCTGGCTTTTAACCCTTAAAGCAGTTGTAATTGTCCGTAAAAGTTACGTGCGGGATTAGTTTAAAAAATTGTTCATGATAAACCATTTACAATACACACTTTACAATAAACATCCAGAATAAAAGATCAACAAATCATCCACATATCCGAGGAATATTCACATGCAAAATACAGATACTACAAAATACATTATTCACTCTAAGATTAATGCCGATGGGGTAATTGAACGTCCTGATATTGTCGGTGCAATTTTTGGCCAGACAGAAGGATTACTGGGGGCAGACCTTGATTTGCGCGATTTGCAAAAAACAGGAAGAATTGGTAGAATTGAGGTAATGGTTACTGCTAAAGGTGGGAAAACTAAAGGAAATATCTTTGTGCCTTCAAGTCTTGATAAGGTCGAGACGTCTATTCTTGCGGCCTCTCTTGAAACTATTGACAGAGTAGGTCCTTGTAGTGCTAAAATTGAAGTTTTTCAGGTAGAAGATGTCAGGGCTGTAAAACGTAAGAAAATCATTGAAAGGGCAAAACTTATTTTTACTAAAATGTTCGATGAAACCGTTCCCGAATCTCAGGAACTTGCCGATGAAGTCAGACAGTCTGTCAGGGTCGATGAGCTTACTTATTATGGGAAATCCAGAATTCCATGTGGGCCTAATGTTGTTAATTCCGATGCAATTATTATTGTTGAAGGAAGGGCTGATATTCTTAATTTGCTTCGCTATGGCATAAAAAATACTATTTGTGTAGGCGGGACAAACATTCCACCTGAAGTTGCTGATCTTACTAAAAAGAAAACAGTAACTGCTTTTACAGATGGAGATCGCGGAGGAGAGCTTATCATACGCGAGCTATTGCAGGTGGCTGATATAGATTATGTTGCTCGCGCTCCAGATGGAAAATGCGTTGAAGACCTTGTCCAGAAAGAGGTTATCCGAAGCTTGCGCCGAAAAGTTCCTGTAGAGCAGATTATTGAAAAATATGGAATTCAAGAAAGAGAAATAGAAGAAGGGGCATGCAGGCTAGAAAGGGTTCCTAAAAGAAAAATAAGGGCGCCTGAAGTAGTTCCGAGGATTGCGGAGAAAAAATTGCATAAGCGTGTTAAGGTTCACAGGGTTTCTCCAAAATCAGAATTATTTGATGATGAAATTACGGAAGAGGGTATCGAAAAATCGTCTATTGATCAGGCTCTCGGAAGTGCAATCGAAAAATCTCAGGAAAAGATTTCAGAAAAAGCTTTTGAAAAGCCCTCTTTAGTAAGCGAAGAAATTGAACCAAGAATGGCCAGTGCGAAACCTTTGATATCTTCTAGAGTATCTCCAGCTGCAAGAGTTCCAAGAGGAAAAACACCAGTTGAAAAAGCTGCTGTTAAGGTGCCTGGTGGAGAAGCTGTCAGAGTTTCTCCTGCTCCTGTAAGAAAACCTTCTATTTCCCCTGAAGCCACAAGGTTCAGGTCTCATGCTGAAGCTTTAAAGGGTACTCTTACTGCCAGGATTCTGGATTCGGAAGATAAGATAATCGAAGAAATTGCAGTCAGAGATCTTGCCAATAGATTAAAAAATTATAAGAATAATGTCCAGAGCGTTGTTTTTGATGGAGTTATTACCCAGAGACTTGTTGATATTGCATCCAGCAATGAAATTAAAAATCTTATAGGTGTAAAAATAGGAAACATTGCTAAAGTGCCTGCTGATATGGAAGTTTTGACTTCGAATACGTTATAAGGAGTTTGCTTCCTTATCGTATCTTAATTTTTCTTTAATTTTTTAATTTATTCTTTTTCTTTTTGACATTGGTATTTCTTTTGGGGCTATACTTTCATGTATTTGTATGTTTCATTTTTTATTTTTATTTCTTTCATCTTTTTTTCTACATTTTTCATTCATCTTCTTCTATTTTATATTTGCTTATTTATATTTCTCTATACATTTTTCCAGATCTCCTGATGAGATTAAATTAGCATTATTTTTTGGGCAAAAATCATATTTCCCCATTATTATTCTAAGATAATATTTATGTATCAAATATGAATGATCACCACGAATTGGTAAGATTTCACATTCCAGTACTAAAATTCACACTTTCTACCATAATTCTTCATTATTTATCATATACATTATATGCAAAAATTTATAACGAGAAACTAGGAAAAAGATTTCCTCGGGCAATTCTTTTATTCAATTCAAGATAATATTAATTTGATCTTGTAAAATTGTAGGTCTGTTCGCTATGCACAAGGAAGAGCTTATACAACTACACACATATATGGCCCAAATGAAGAGGTACTTTGAAAGGCGCGGGGTAACGCACGAATTCGACGACTACAAGGCTTTATCCATAAGCCCTGTACACATTCACCGGAGCAAGGCAGAT
>CAZFNE010000115.1:0-6918 GCA_964520335.1 uncultured Methanosarcinales archaeon
TGTGAAAAACTTCATTGTTACTTGAAAGTTTGATAAAAGATATGAGATTTTTAAGAAAAATCTCATGAAAAGAACAGTCTAACATATCCGAGATAAGGAATCCTGTATTTTGCAATTCCTATAATCCATTCATCTTTTACAGGAGTTTCGTAGCTTATTTGCCCTTCCTGGTCAAAATGCTGGTTAGTTATATTATTGTCTCCTTTAGTAATATAACCTGAATGAGGAGCAATAGGCCCGTCTTCCCACATGGGCTCTCCGGCTTCTACCCTGTACATAGCCCTGTGTATTATTGGGGTTACGCCTTCTTCTCCGTACGGACGGTAAAGAATTACATCTCCGTAATCTTTAAAGGACTTATACCCTGAATTTTTGCCTTCCTCATTTGTAGTAACATCCATGCGATCAATGTTTTTTATGAAAATAATATCTCCTATCTGCATATGTGGCTCCATGCTTCCTGATTCCACTGCTACCATAGGAGTCCAGAGCCCAAATATTATTTGTGAAAGGATCATAAAAGCTATCAAAATGCCTGCAACAGATAGCAAATCCTTTCCAAGAGCAACCCATGAACTTTTTTCTTCGTGGGTATTGTTTTCTTTACTTCTTTCGCTCATAATCCGCCTTTTATTTTTTATTTTATTTCCTGGCGCTACATTTTAATTATCCGGCTTAAAAGCCAGAATAATTTCAATTAAATTATTAATTAGATCTCGTTAATCTTGCACTAATGTAATCATCGCTAAAATTACTGAATTGCCAATCTAATCTTATTTATTTATGACTTTATTTTGAACAGCAATTTCCAATAAAATTTTCTCAATTCCTCTTTTATAACAGTCATCTTTTATAGAAGGTGAAATCCTTTAAAAAATCTGTTATGTTTCAGAAATATTATCATATTTTAATTTTTCATATTCTAAAGTTTTTCTAATTAACAAAGCTTGTAATTTAATATTATTTAAATATATTTTTCAATAAATATTATTTATCTTTTTTATTTACTTCTAAACATGTACTATCCTGTGCTCACATTTTTGTACTGAGCCATTGAACTTTTAATACTGGTTTCATTCGAAACAGAGATTAATAAATATAAATGTTGTGTCGGAATAAATTTGATATTCATAATTTTTTTCTATTTAGCAACGAATTAATTTAGGATAAATTTAGAATTAATGTAACCTGGTTAATTTTTATATTAAAACAGGCTTGTGCTAAATCTCTTCACATTCAATAATTCAAATTAAAAGGCTTTAAGACAAATATACTTTTACATAAACCCAGGTAAAAAAGAAATTTATCCGGATTGAAAAGGTCAGAGTTATGGATAGAAATGATATCATTAGGGTGGTCATGGAAAAAGAATATCAAATAAGCCCTGAAGCTGTCGAAATCGTTGCATCCAGTAACTCTCCTGAAGCACTGCTTCAATATGTGTTTTCTCGTATCGATGATTCGGTTATTGTTATAGGAACTGAACATATTGATCTTCAAAGCTTCCAAGCCTACAGGGGAAGCCTAAAATCGGCCCCAGTGGATAATGAAGAAGTTTCTGGTTTAAAAGCTTCGGACAAAGGATCTTTATCCCAGGCGCCTGATGAAACTCAGCCCTTTTCTATCAATTCAGAAGGATTTCTGAGAAAAGAGTCTGAAGGGCCCAGTATTATTTCTTCTATTTTTTCGAATACTTCTTCTAATATTTCTTCTAAAATGGATGAAGTTTCTTCAAATGCCAGTATTCTTAATCCCGATCCTACTTTAATTCCAGGGCCTTTTTTAAATCCAAATTCAAATCTTATCCCAAATACAATATCAGTTGCAGATACAATTTCTCAAACCTTGGATTCTCAGGCAGAGATTTTCCCTGTAGAGTCTTCCGAAAAAATCATAAGGTCTGTTCCTAATCTGGATAAACTCTCTAATTCAAAAATTCCTTCAGAATCTGCTTCCGGGATCTTTTTTTCCTCTCAATCTCCCGAAACCGAAAATAAGGTAGGTTCCTCTTTCTTTGGAAACGAAGGGGCTTTTTCTTTTTCAAATCGCGCTTCGATGCGAGAATCCCCTATTTCGGAAAAGAAGTTATTTACAAGTCCCAGCGATGAAGGCTACAGGCATTTTCCAGGCAAGAACCCTGTGAGTGTAATTTCTGATATAACAGGGCATTCTACCTGTATTGGAGAATATGTGCAGTTTGTGCAGTACTTCAGGGATAGATACAGCAAACTTTCAGAGATTATCCGATCCAGAATTAATGCCCGCCCTATAGAGAGCTTAAAAAGGAAGAATTTTCGCAGAGGTGGAGGAGAAGGAGGAGCTGAAGAAATCTCTATTATCGGAATGGTCTCAAATATCAGCAATACGAACAATGGGCACAAAATTATTTCCCTTGAGGACCCGACAGCCTCTTTTTCTGTTTTAATCCAGAATACTGAGAAAGAACTTTTTGAATTAGCCTCAAAGGTTCTCCTGGATGAGGTTATTGGAGTAACAGGCTTTCTGACTAATGACAAGAACTTAATGGTTGCATCAAAAATAATTCAACCCGACATTCCTAACAGTATTCAGCGCAGGACAGGATCTTACGGAAAAGCTGTCCTGATTTCGGATGTTCATGTAGGAAGTTCCCAATTTATGGAAGAAGCCTGGCTGGATTTTCTGGATTTTTTAAAAGGGGAATCGGACTCAGAACCTATGAGAGAACTTGCAGCCAGTATTCGCTACCTTGTAGTTGCGGGCGACCTTGTTGATGGCATAGGAATATATCCTGACCAGGAATTGGAACTGGATATACTGGACGTTTATGAACAGTACAGAAAAGCTGCGGAATATTTCAGGGAAATTCCTGAACATATTCGTGTGATTATAAGCCCTGGAAACCACGATGCTGTAAGGCAGGCAGAACCTCAGCCTTCTTTGCCGGAAAATATCCAGGCCTATTTCCCTGAAAACGTTATTTTTGTAGGGAACCCTGCGCTTATTGACCTTGACGGCATTAGCATCCTTATTTATCATGGGAGATCCATTGACGACCTTGTTGCAAGTATTCCAGGAGTTTCTTATCAGGAGCCAGCAGGAGCTGTCCTTGAAATGGCAAAGCGCAGGCATCTTGCTCCAATATATGGAAGCAGGGTTTCAATCTCTCCTGAAAAGAGAGATTACTTTATAATTGATCCTGTACCTGATATTATTCACACAGGGCATGTTCATACCTTTGGAGTCCAGTCCTACAAAAATGTCCTTCTTATTAATTCCGGGACCTGGCAGGGCCAGACAGAATTTCAGAAACGTGTGAACCTGGTGCCTGTCCCTGCCAGGGTGCCTATTGTAGATCTTTCAGATTGCAGTTACAAGATTTTAACTTTTGACTGATGAATTTGCTGGCTTTCAGCCTTTGATTTGAATTTTAACTTTTTATAAAATATCTATTAGCTTTTATTAGTTTAGTTTTATTATTTTTAGTTAATTAAGGCTTTACTTCGGAGCTTTCAATTAATCCCTTTTAATTAATTTTAGAGCTAGCTAAACTGCTTTGAGCTTTATTGTTTATGTTTCTAATTCTACCTGTATCTAATAAAATTATTTTCCGATTCTTATATATACAACTACACATTAATATGCGGAAAATGCCTCGGAAAGGAAAAAAAGAAAAACATTTCAAAAATCTTTCTGAAATTCCAGAACAGAATAGAGAAAAAAAGGAAACTTCTTTTCCCTTTGATATTCCTGATTTTGAAACTCTCCTGAAAAAACAGGGCTATGTGCTCGCAGGCCGGCATTCGGCCGTAAAAACCTGCCTCTGGCTCAGGCATGCTATGAACGGGCAAGGGTTTTGCTATAAATCCAAATTTTATGGGGTTCAATCTCACCGCTGTCTTCAAATGACTCCTACCCTTATGTGCAACCAGAGTTGTCTTTTCTGCTGGAGGCCTACTGAAGTTCCGGTTCCTTCGCCTGCAGACTGGGATTTGCCTGAAAAGATTGTTGAAGAAAGCATTGCCTGCCAGCGCAAATTGCTCACCGGGTTCGGGGGATCTCCCAATTCCCTTAAGGAACGCTGGACTGAAGGAAACGAGCCAAATAATGTTGCAATTTCCCTTTCCGGAGAGCCAACCTTTTATCCCTACCTGCCTGAATTAATCGAAGAATATAAAAAAAGAGGGTTTACAACCTTCCTTGTTACAAACGGCACAGTTCCGGAAATGCTTGCAAAGGTTTTTCCGTCCCAGCTTTACATGAGCCTTGATGCCCCTGATTTTGAAACCTATTTAAAGGTCTGCAAACCCAAATCTCCTGAGCTCTGGGAAAAAATCAATAGATCTCTCTTCTTGCTAAAGGAGAAGAAGTCAGGAGGAAATTCAAGAACAGTAATCCGGACAACCCTGGTCAAAGGAGTAAATATGTTCAACCCTGAAGGCTATGCTGAACTGATCAAAATAGCCTCTCCTGATTTTGTGGAAATAAAAGCTTACATGCATCTGGGGTTTTCGAGGCTCCGCCTTGACCGGTCTGCAATGCCTTCCCATGAAGAAGTGATGCAATTTTCACGCGAAGTTGCTAGGCACCTTGGGTACGAAATTGCGGATGAATCTGAAATAAGTAGAGTTGTATTACTTTCAAAAGACGGGAAAAAGTCTCCGGTAAAACCCTTTGATTATAAAACTTTAATGACTAATGGCTCTAATTAATTGCTTCATGTTTTGCAAACCCGTAAAATCCTATAACTTCTTTTGCGAATTTACAGGCACATTTTTATATTTTAATAAATATATAAAATAAGCTTAAGGATGGAAACAAATATAAACTTAACTTCCAATTAGGGTATGATCCTTAAAGGATTTTTAAATCTAACTTTACACAGATTTTTGAGCAAAACTATGTCTCACATTTAGTGCGATTCACAGAACACGAAATGGAATAGATTTACACTATATAGAAGCTGGTCTATTAATGAATTTTAGAGTAGCAGCTTTTTTACGGGTGTATTCTTATCTTAATTTTTCCGTGTTCAGGACGTTTTTATATTCGGATTTTATTTGAGACAGGTAACTCTCAATTAATCGCTCTTCTCAAATTTTTCCGTTTATTTGTTAAGCTGCCGAAAAAATGACAGGTAACAAAGCAGGTCAAAACAGAGTAATACAATCTCTATGATCAAATTTTAATTGGAAAATGACAAGACCTTAAATGGAAAGATAAGAAATAATTAACTTTGTAACCTGCAAACTTAATTTGAATATATCCTGATATAGATCAACCAAATCAAAAATGGGTCTGATACATCTATTAATCTAAAATTGGTCTAAAACAGATAATATAAAAAAAATTTTGTGCTAAAATCTGGAATGAAAATTATTTAGCAATTATTAGAGTTAATATTAGCAATCAATCTTATCAAAATTATTACATCTGGAAATTATTGAAACCTATATTAAATCCATATTCGAATCCATACTAGATCACGGAATACTACTACTTTCATCATTGGGGTATTTTTAAAATGACTGAACAATCTGCACACGAAAAATACGAATTTAAAAAGAAGCTTGAAAGCTTAAGAAATGAAAAGGGGAGAAGTACTGAACTAATTTCTCTTTACATTCCTCCTGATAAGCAAATCTTTGACGTAACAAATCAATTGAAAGAGGAGCACGGCCAGGCTGCAAACATTAAGTCCAAGCTTACCAGAACTAATGTCCAGGGAGCTATTGAATCTCTTCTTTCAAGGCTTAGATACCTTGATAAGGTTCCTGAAAATGGGATCGTATATTTTACAGGAGCTGTGGATATCGGGGCTAATAAAACCCGTATGGAAAGCGAGGTAATTATTCCTCCCGAGCCCATTACAGTATACAAGTATCACTGCGACTCTACATTCTATCTTGAAGCCTTAGAAGATATGCTCAAGGATAAGAGCACTTTCGGACTTCTGGTGCTTGACCGAAGAGAAGCAACTATTGGGCTGCTTGTTGGAAAAAGAATCCAGGCTTTCCGAAACTTAACCTCAACTGTTCCCGGGAAGCAGAGAAAAGGAGGTCAGAGTGCACACCGTTTCCAGCAGCTAAGACTCATAGCTATCCATGATTTCTATAAGAGAATAGGGGATGCCGCAAGTGAGATTTTTCTTGCAATTGACCATAAGGACCTCAAAGGCATCCTCATTGGGGGCCCTTCCCCAACCAAGGAAGAATTCTATGCAGGGGAATTTCTGCACCATGAACTGCAAAGAAAGATCCTTGGGCTCTTTGATATTGCTTATACAGACGAGTCAGGGCTTTCAGAGCTTTTAAACGCTGCTGGAGATAAGCTTCAGGATCTTGAACTCATGGGCCAGAAAAATGCTGTCAGGGCCTTTTTCAAAGAATTAATTGCAGATTCTGGAAAAGTTGCCTATGGAGAAGCTCAGGTTCGTGCAAATCTTGAAATTAATGCTGTAGATGTACTCCTGCTCTCAGAAGATCTAAGGGCTGAAAGAGTATCCACGGAATGCAGTGTTTGTGAGTATGAAAATAAATGGACTCGCCGCTGGAAACCAGGGGAAGCTGCCCCTACTGCCGGGAATTGCCCTAAATGTGGGTCTTCTCTTGAAGTTACAGACGTTACTGATGTTGTGGACGAGCTCTCAGCACTTGCAGACAAGAGTAATGCAAAAGTTATTTTCGTATCTACGGATTTTGACGAGGGTTCCCAGCTTATGAACGCTTTCGGAGGCATTGCTGCAACCTTGAGGTACAATACTGGAGTTTAAATTCATCAAATAAACTCCCTGAATACTTTTTTAAGCATTTTTAATCCAAATTTTTCTTTATCATTTTTTTTCTTATTCATTTCCTTTATTTTTTTTATTTTTCTTCCAGAAGGCTTTTGTTTTCTAATTTTTACTTTATGCTTTTATTGAACCTTCTATCAAATTCT
>CAZFNE010000115.1:7018-9697 GCA_964520335.1 uncultured Methanosarcinales archaeon
GCTTTTGTTTTCTAATTTTTACTTTATGCTTTTATTGAACCTTCTATCAAATTCTCAGTCTGGATCTCTTATCCAATAATTTTTACCCAAACTTTTTTAATGAAATTGTCCTTAGATGTGTCGTCATAATTTTCAGGTTAAGACTTACTGAATTAGCTTATTTATTTAAACTTATTAATTTAACTCGTTAAATTGAATTCATAACATGAAAATGAAAACTTCCCAGATCAGAGACTGTTAAACAGGAATTATTAAGCATCCTTCTAGATCAGGATTTATAGGAATAGAGCCTTTATAAGCCCTTATAAAATCTAATATTTGCCAAATTAAATAATTTAATCTGAATGTATCAAATAAAAATCTAATAACTAAAAAATAAGCATCTAATAACTAAACGTAATGACTAAGAATATTATACATCATGTAATTTTCAGGTGACAGGTGATTTATTTTGTTCCTTGAGTTTAAAGCCCAGGCTGTCTCAATCTTAAAAGAAGCTATCCAAAAAGCAGGATTTAAGATTGAGGATTCAGACCTTTATTTTGAAACTTCTGCTCATGCTGATCTTGCCAGCAGGGCTGCTTTCAAACTTGCAAGCCTTTATAAAAAGAATCCAAAAGAAATTGCATCACAGGTTGTTTCCGCAATTGAAATTCCGGAAAACTCTTATGTGGGAAAGGTTAGCGCTTCAGGCCCTTACATTAATTTCCATGCGAGCCGGCATTATCTGGATGATACGGTTATTTCTGTGCTTCAGGAAAAAGAGAAATTCGGATGTGGGAAGCCAAAAGACAAAATTCTTCTTGAACACACATCTGCAAACCCCAATGGCCCCCTGCATGTTGGGCATATCAGGAATTCGATTATTGGAGATACGCTTGCGCGCATTCTTAAGCGGGCAGGATATGCGGTTGAAGTGCAGTACTATGTCAATGATATGGGCCGCCAGATTGCAGTTGTTTCCTGGGCATGTGACCGATTTGAGCTTGACCTTTCCAAAAAATCGGACTCTGCAATTGCAGATGTCTATATTAAAGCAAATGTCGAGCTGGACAAAAATCTAGATTATGTAAAAGAAATTGATGCCCTTATGGAAAAAGTGGAAGCAGGAGATACTGCAACAATAGAGCGTTTTGATAAAGCAGTTTCTCTTGCGGTTGCAGGAATCAAAGAAACTCTGTTTCGTTTAAATGTAGCTCATGACAAGTTTGTCCCGGAATCTAGATTCCTCAAATCCGGAGCAGTTCGCGAGATTGTGGAAAGAATTAAGGCAACAGGAAGAACAAAAACTGACAAAGGGGCTCTTGTAGTAGACCTTTCAGATTACGGGTTTGAAAAAACCCTTGTTATCCAGCGCTCAAACGGGACCTCCCTTTATACGACAAGAGACCTCGCTTACCATGAATGGAAAGCAGGGCAGGCAGACCGCGTAATTGATGTTCTCGGTGCAGACCATAAATTAATTTCAGGCCAGCTCAAAGCTACATTAAATGCAGTAGGGGTAAAAGAACCTGAAATTGTAATTTTTGAATTTGTTTCACTTCCGGAAGGTTCTATGAGCACCCGGCGCGGCCAGTTTATAAGTGCGGACGACCTTTTTGATAAGGTAACTGAAGGTGCTCTTGAACAGGTTGAAATCCGCAGGCCTGAAACTTCTCCTGAGTTTAAGAAACAGGTCGCAGAAATGGTTGGAATGGGAGCAGTCAGATACGATATAGTTAGAGTATCTCCTGAAAAATCCACAGTTTTCAACTGGAAAGAAGCTCTTGACTTTGAGAAACAGGGAGCCCCATATATCCAGTATTCCCATGCACGGGCCTGCAGCATTCTCGAAAAAGCAAAAGAAGAAGTAGCCTGGAACCCTGCCGGAGTGATTGACCCGTCTCTTCTTATTGAGGAAAGTGAAATCGATCTCATTAAGAAAATGGCAGTTTTTGACAGTATAATTGAACTTGGAGCCAGAGAACTCAAACCGCATGTGCTTGCAATCTATGCACGAGAACTTGCAGATGCATTTAATCAGTTCTACCGTTTTGTACCTGTTATTGCCGCAGAGGACGAAAAACTCAGAGATACAAGATTAGCTCTTGTGAATTGCGCAAGACTTGTGCTCGCAAATTCCCTTGATACGCTGGGAATAGCAGCTCCTGAATCCATGTAAGAAAAACGGGTTGATTAAACTAGGACTTACGCAGTTGACTGCTTCGCAGTCAACTTTTGCATTTTTTAAATTTTTATGCTAATGAATAGATTGGGTTTCTTATAAATTTATTAATAGCATTTCTTGTAATTCTCATTTTTAATTCAAACCATGTAATACCTGTTTTTATTCTTTGGATCTCAAACCTTAGAAATGCTCTCAGAGCCATCATTATATGTGCTCTTTGTACATCATTTCGTCTTGCCTGACACTTTTCCACGCCACAAAACTGTTTAATTGCCCTATGATATTCCTCAATTTTCCAGGCTTTCTTTGCCAATTCTTTTCTCTGTTCTTCTTGCATACCAAGTACATCTGTGGCCCAGTACTGCGTGTCTCCGTCACTGGAAACTAACCGAAATAACTTAATATACCCGTATTGTCTCAGATGGACTGTAATTCCTTCTTGTGGAATAGTTACCAATTCGATTGCTAAATTACCAGTATTATCAGGGTTAACTAAGCGGTTTTTCTTTAGC
>CAZFNE010000116.1:0-5814 GCA_964520335.1 uncultured Methanosarcinales archaeon
AAGCAGTGGATGGAGATATCTTTTTTTCTGGGCTGGGCTTCGGCTTTTTCTTTGTTGAATCCAACAGTGTGTCTTTCTTCAACGGAAATTGCGCCTTCTGGGCATATTCCGATACAGTAGCCCATGCCGTCGCAGAGCTCTTCGGAAACTACTTTTGCTTTCCCATTAATAAGTTCGATAGCCCCTTCGGCACAGGGGGCAATACATTTTCCACAGCCGGTACATTTTTTTTCGTCAATTTTTACGATTGTTCTTTTTACCATAATTTACCCCTTACTAGCCCCTATAGATTTTTCAAATCTTTTTCAAAGAATTTTATCAAATCAGGAGATTGATATCAAATCTGTATTACTATATTATTACTATATTATCGGGATATTATTAGCATATCATTATTAATATACTATTTTTTATATTTTTAGCATAACATAATTTTCATAAAATTATAAATACCGTCGATGTCAGCAAATTTTAAAAAAGTTTTAAAATTAAATATTAAAAAATCAAAACAAAAGCTCAAATGTTGGAGAGCAATAGACGCATTTTTAGATCAGGTAAATATCCTTCCCTGTGCAGCATTAGTTTATAGTCATTTATCAATTTGCACATTCTAAAGGTATATTTCTGGAAATCAGAGCCTATATCTCCTTTAAATAAGAGCTTTTCAGTTTTTTCCAGAAGCTCCGGATAAAGGAACAAAAGCTCCTGTTTTGTGTGTAAGAATAGGGCTGAAAAATCCCTGTGGATACTCATACTTTTCTGGAGCAATTCTATATCCAGAGTCCTTTCTGAGATATAATTCTTGAATTTTGCATAAGCGAAAAAGTTTGCAATATTGTGGTTTAAAGAATTTAAAATTGAATAGAGAATGTTATCCGTATCAGGAAAGGAAATATCCTGGAGTTCAAGCTCTATGCCTTCAAAATTCTCAACCTCATCGACTCTGTCGATTTCTTTATCTTCACTTATATCGCGGCTCATTTTATTACCTGTTATTTGCGATTTGGAATTAGATTTGGGACTCATTGCAGTTTATAGTTTATTTTTATAGTTTGTTTTGAGTTTGCTTTTTATCTAAATCGGAAATCCAGTTTAGGATAGTTGAAAAACATCAATGATGTGTGCCTTCCACAACTTTTATTCCGGCGTCCTGAAGAGTTTTCCTGATGCTGTCCAGATTCGGGCATTTCGGATAGGTATCTTCCATGAGCATACATGAACTCAGGTGAACAGCATCCAGCCCGTGTTTTTTCAAGGCATTTACAAGCCTGTAAATTCTCCTGCCTGAACAACCTCCACAGGTGAAAAAGGCAATCATTTCCGTCCTGGAGTCATAAGGCTCAAAGGAAGCTTTTCTTTCATTGAAAGCTTTGAAACAGCCTACACCTGGACAGGTTTCAGAGACAATCTCGCAGCGCACTACAGCTATTTTTGTGGGTTTAGCTTCTTCAGTCATTGGTTCCGGATCCTGTTTTTAAGCCATTTAGCGTTTTATTGATTTTACAAGCTTTTATGGACTTTTTGGCCATTTGAATGTCTGCAGAGAAATTTTTCTTCAAATTTCTGAAAAAATAATTTGAATAATAACAAATTTTATAGCATGCGTGTAGATTCGGTCTGTCTTGGTACCTTGACCACGAGGAATCTGAAAGTCTCATTCCCTGGATTCAGGAGTCTGTGAGGAATCTTTGCAGGACTTTCAATAATCGTATCTTTACTTACTTCCTGCTGCTCATCCCCAATCTCAACGACGCCTTTTCCTTCAAGAATATAGAAAAAGACATCAACAGGTGTTACATGTTTCTTTAGAGCTTCCCCTGGTTTGAGTTCGATATGAACTGCCTGAGCATGTTCGGTGTCGTAAAGCATACGTACGCTCACATTGTGAGGGTTTGGCTTTTCCGGAGAAGATAGCATCTCAGTAACTTTCATAATAATCTCCCTTTCTCCCTTTGTACATAATTTTGATAATCCGATATTAAATTAGCAGTATTTTAAGTTCGTAACATGTAGTTAAAGCATCTTAACAATGCTTTAAGATTGACTTGCTGTGATTGAGCTTATTACAATCCTATTTGTTTTTTAAACTCATCAAGCCCTATATCTTCAACAAATCGTCCCAGTCTCTTTTTTGTGCCTGAGTTTCGATAAACTGAAATGATTCTATCTACGGTTTCAAGAGCCTGCTCTTCAGAAATTTCTCTTGCAATAACTTCTGCTATCCTTGGGCTTGCAGCAGCAGAACCTCCAACCATAAGGGTGTATCCCTTCGCTGTACCCATTAATCCAATATCTTTAATGGCAGGCTCGGCACAGGAATTCGGGCAGCCCGATACAGCCATTTTTAATTTTGAAGGCATTGGCATTCCGTGATACTTTTCATCCAGTTTCAGGCCAAGGCTGACCGCATCCTGTTTCCCCTGTTTGCAGAAGGTTGTGCCAGGACAGAATTTAATACTCCTTACGCAAAGCCCTATAGCTGCCCCAGGCTTCATGTTAAGTTCAGCCCATACTTCATCAAGGTCTTCTTCTTTCAGTCCTACGATTGCTATTCTCTGGGCAGAAGTCATTTTCAGGGCAGCAGCCCCATGTTTTTCCGCAACGTCTGCAATTCTCCTTAAGGTTGCTGGGTCTACGATTCCTCCTGGAAGGTGGGGGGCGATTGCATAAGTTTCACGGTCTCTCTGGACGATTGCGCCTTTTTCCGGCAAATTGTCTTTCATCTTGATCCTTTTCCAAATGCCTTATTTTTTAATAATTCTCTGAGTCCATTTTCTGATTTTATATTAGAACAAATTTCGAATTGAAATTTGTCATGGGGGGTCCCATATTCATTTTTAGATAATTATAAAATTGTATTTTATAATAGTATCCTTTTGATACCAGTATATAAGAGATACTAATTTATATATAAGACAGTTTCTATGTCTATACTATGAAAGACTGCACAGTCTACAAAACAATGAATATCATTGGAAAACGGTGGACTATCCATATCCTGCTTGAGCTGCACAAGGGAGAAAGGAAAGAGAAAAGGTTCAATGAACTGAAAAGAAAACTGGGATATATTACTCCCAAGATACTTTCAGAGAGATTAACCGAACTGGAGGACGAAGGCCTCGTTGCTAAAAAAGTAGATTCCTCAATAGCCCCCCCAAAGTCCGAATATTATCTCACTGAAAGTGGAACTGATTTTGTAAAAATTATACAAGCCATTAAACGCTGGGGCCTGAAATGGAAATTCCAGAATGAAGAATGTGAAAAAGCAATTTGTATGTACTGCGAACATTAATACAGTAGGCATTTATCAGTAAGCACTAAAATTTAAGTAGCAAAATTAAGACCTATAATAAATCCCATAAGTAAATTCAAGAGAGAAATATTAGCACATTTTCTTTCTCAAATCTTTAATTTGTTTAGATTTTCATATATAGTCTGTTTGTTATTTTGAACTGATTTCTATACCTTTTATCGATTCTTTTGTCGGTTTTTATTGTTTTTACTCTTTATCGGGAATTTATGAGCTTTATTTAAGCCTTAACTAAGCGTTTTCAGATTTTATCCCTCGTTTTTTAATTTCTTAGTAAACGATTAGAAATCTGACTGAGATTTTAAGTTTTCACTTTGTTTTAATCTTTTTAAATGCCTCATTGTATGTGTTTTAGCCTTTAGATATTAAAATAGATCCAAAAAGTATATATGTAATCCAGGATATTTAGTTAGAAATCGAACCATACAGAATCGAACAAATATTACATCTCTATATTAATTATTTTATACTGAATTCCCTTGATTTGCAAAAAATCTCAACTCATTATATACCTTTGCAAATTTCTGAATTTTTATTAATTACTAACTGGGAAAAGTTAAAAGACATTTTCTTTGTCTATATAGGTCCCAAGATTAGGGAATAAAGGTGGGACTTTAGAAGCCTTTGAAAGATTCAGACTATTAGATTTTAAAAAAACGAGTCTTAATGCAATTAACTGACTTTATTATAAGTGGTTATTTCTCAAAGGAAAAGAGTCTGTATTTATACAGAGAAAATGGAAAATTTAAAAAGAATGGTTTAAAAATGGCTCGTTAAGGAAGATGCTGAATGAAAATTAACGAAAATAAAAATAAAATTGCTGCCGGGCATGCAGGAGAAATTGAAACTTCGGGTGTAAAGATCCTGCAGGGAGACCCGAAAAAAGCTATTGTAAAATTATCAATCCCAATGATTATTGCAATGTCTATCCAGACAATTTATACTTTAATTGATACTTACTGGGTTTCAGGACTTGGGGCAGATGCGCTTGCAGCGATGGGTTTTGTATTCCCGTTTTTCTTTATAAGTATGGCTATTTCTAACGGAATAGGTATAGGTGGGGGTTCTGCCATATCCCGCAGAATAGGAGCCCAGGATAAAGCCGGAGCAGATAATGCAGCATTACATACAATAATCATTACCGTTCTGCTCTCAATCTTATTTACGATTCCTTTCTATCTCTTTGCCCCACAATTATTTACGCTTTCTGGAGCTGGAGAAACCACAGAACTGGCAGTAGCTTTTGCCAGGGTAATTTTCCTTGGAAGCATTGTAGTGTTTTTTTCGAGTGTTGCTAATGCGATCCTTCGAAGTGAGGGAGATTCTAAAAGAGCTATGCAGGCAATGATTATCAGTGCCATCCTGAATATAATCCTGGACCCTATATTCATATACCATTTCAATATGGGAATAGCAGGAGCAGCCTGGGCCACCCTACTTTCGATCGCCATATCTTCACTCATGATGGCAAACTGGTTATTCTTTAAAAAAGATACTTATGTAAGCTTTAATTTCAAGAACTTCAGATTTGAAAAATCGATCCTGAAAGAAATTTTCGGTGTTGCGGTACCATCTTCTGCCCAGCAGCTTTCTATGTCTCTTTCAATGATATTCCTGAACGCTATTATTGTCGCTGTGAGTTCCACTGACGGAGTTGCAGTTTATGCTACAGGGTGGAGGATAGCAACAATTGCAATGGCTCCTTTAATGGGGATGGCAACTGCCCTGATCTCCGTAACCGGGGCTGCGATCGGAGCTCGAGACTATATAAAAGCAAAGATTGCACTTTCTTATTCAACAAAACTTGGATTTTTTGTAGAATGCATAGTAGGAGCTTTAATCTTTATATTTGCCACACAAATAGCCTCTATATTTACACAGTCCGAAGGAGGGACACATATAACAGCAGATCTCGCTTATTTCCTGCGCATATTGAGTCTCTTCTATCCGATAGCCACCCTTGGGTTCTTCTCCTCCTCCTTCTTCCAGGGAGCAGGAAGAGGCTTCGATGCCCTGATTACCACTTTGCTAAGAACCATTGTTTTTACCCCCCTCTTTGCAGCGCTTCTGGCGTTCACCTTTAATATGGGACAGGAAGGCGCCTGGTGGGGAATGGTTATAGGCAACGGAATAGGCTCTCTGTTAATGTACTTCTGGGCTGTTTACTTCTTAAAAGCCCTTTTAAAAACAGATCAAGTAAAAAGAGCCGGAGGAGCTTCAGCTTAAGTTATTAAGCTGAAATTCCTTCTTTTTAGTATTTAGTTTTATTTTTGCCTATTTTATCGGATTTTATTTTTTGTTACGTTTACTTGTATTTTCTTATCTCTATTTTTTATTTCCAGGCTTTTCTGTTTTACTCCTTACTTATTAGGAAAATACCTTGTTTTTTCGAGAAATTCATTGTGAATGTTTTTAGTGTTTTTTAATCCAATTATCTATGCGTGCCCACACTTTAGGAGAATTTTGATCAATTAACAAGCTTGCATGGCCCTGGTCACTCCATT
>CAZFNE010000116.1:5914-9692 GCA_964520335.1 uncultured Methanosarcinales archaeon
ATTAATCCTTGCTCAGCAGGGTTATATTTAATAATAATATCAACAGGCACTACCCTGTCGACTGTTCCTCGGGCTAAATCATCATAATCACTTGCCTCGTAAGCTGTAATAAGCAGGGCTCCATGGCTGTGCCCGACTGCAGTAACTTTTATATTTTCAACGGATTCGCCGGATATAAAAGCAGTATGGACCCTTGAGACTGCTATGCCTTCATAGATATCTTTCAGGTGTTCCTCTACAGTCCATTTCTTCATAAAACTGTAATCCGCTTCACCTGCTGGTGTATTTATTTCTATATTTGTCTCTCTTCTATCCAGAATATACGTACAGTATCCCTGTTTGGCATAGTAAACTGCCATATCGGAATAGAATTTTTCAGTTAAGCCCTGGCCAGGTAGAATTAATAAATTTTCCTTGACGTCTGTTTGCCAGGGATTTTTCTCGCGCACATAATTAGTAAGCGTAATACTGTCATACGTTTCTGGTCCGACTTTTACCTTTATCCGGTATTTAGCAATATCCTGATTGATTAACCCTATTCTCTCACATTCTGTTGATGCGGAATAAACTTGTGAGCCTGCAAACGAACTAGGATGATAAGAAATACCTGACTTGCCTGCATGCACGTCAAATTTTTTTTCATTTATCGCATTGATTGCGGCGGATGCCGGGAAAGAGACTGACAATAGAAGTGATAAGAGAAAAAGGGTACTAATAACCCCTACTATTCGCATTTTCATATTCCCACATATCTAATATTTTTATAAATTCGCTTACATTTTTAATGTGTTAATTTTTAAAGTAAGACTTATATTTTATATTTGAGTCTCTAATGAATAAAAAATTCCTCGAAGCTAAAAAGAGATTTTATGGATTTTGAGACTTATTCTCTTCATTGCGTTTCTGTTATTTATTTTTGGAAAATCTGATAAAATCAAGATTAAATATTAATCTTAAGTTATTTTCATGAGGTAAAGTACCTTATTTAAGTACATAATTTGTGCAGATAAGAATTTTGATTTTAATTTTTGCATATATTATATTGAAATGTTCAAATGTAATTAAAATAAAAATATTTAAAAAAAGAGGTATCACGTGCGATTTTAAATAATATTTTTAATGAAAAATATATACAAATCTTTCTTGAAAAATAAAGTCAGTAGGCAGTTTAGAGGGATTTTTTATAAGAATTAACGAATTTATATAAAACCAAAACACTTAATACAGGTTGGGAAGTATCGATAAAAGAAAATTAATAAAGCGATCAACAGAAAAACCCTATAGAAAAATTTCTAGAAACTTTTTTCAAAAATATCGTACAGGTAATTAAATACCCCTGGAAGGAGGTATAAAAGTTGAAGAAATATTTTCCCCTATTGTTGATGTCAGTTTTTATTTTAGGAACTCTTTTCTCGGCTACTGCTCTTGCAGGAGGAGAAAATTCTTCCGGAAATGAAACCGCATCAAAGCCTTTAGATAATGAGTCCAGCTCCAAGGCTGTAAATAAGTCTATTTCCCAACCATCAACTGTTAATCAGTCTGGAAATCAGGCCCTGAATGCTTCAGTTAACAAGTCAGCTAATAAACCAGCTCCCGAAAAAGAGCCTAGTTCCAAGAGTGCAAGTAAGGGCTCTGAACTGCCTGTTTCTGAACAGAAGTTCAGGGTAGCTCCAACCGTGGTTCTTCGGCCTGTTAATGATGTAATTACGGAAAACGAAGACGGCCTTGTCGAACTCTACATAGACAACCCTTCCCTTAATGACGTTACCCTAAATGTCGATGCAAGAGTAAGCGTACCTGCCGGAATCCATGTATATGGACAGGGATTTGCTCAGACAGGAGCTGCAGGAACTGTTTATGGAACATTTTCCATTCCTCCGGCAACTGCCCGTACAATCTATATTGACATAAAAGGAGACAAACCAGGCACATATACAATACATTTCAGTGGGCTTTACTGGCCTGAAGATAATAAGGACGCCTATAATCCAATATCTCTTACGCATCCATTTGTGGTGGAGCAGCCCTCTAAAAATTCCGAACAACCTCCGGAATTCGATGAAAACGGCGGAGTAAAAGCTGAAGCACAGGGCTCAGTCAGTGCTCCAGGTTTTGGCATCTTTATCGCAGTCTTAGGTCTGCTTGGACTGTATGTTGTAAGGAGAAAATAAGGAAAAACCCTTAAAAGAAGAAATATAAAATTTGGAAGGATCTTCCAGGTTCTTCCAGTTTTTACTCTTTTTATTTTTTAAGTTTCAAAATTGACTATAATAAGTAGAATTAATTATCAGTAATTTACCAGTAATTTACCAGTAATATACCCATAATGATCACTGGTATGTGACAATGTATTAAGTCACTATTATAAATTTTAAGTACTTTCTGCAGCTTTTAAGTTTTCATTATAGGTCAGCAGAAATCAAAGAATGATAAGAAACGTAAGGAGCTTTCTTCTACTCTAATATAGAAAAATTGATTAAAATAGCCTTACTTTCATAGTTTTATCATATTAAATTATAAGTTAATAACACCTGCAAAAATTCGCACACAATTATAATAACTTGAAAAATAAAAAAGGTGGCAGGATGTCCGGGAAAAAAATTTTAAAATTTCTAATAGGCTGGCTTTTAGTAGCTTGTTTTTTAATTGGGAGCACGGGGTATGTGTTTGCTTTCTCAGATCCTTTAATAGATTCAGGTTCTTACCAAAACAAGACAGAGGATTCAGGAGTAATACAGCTACCAGAAGATTCAACAGGGAATTCTGCAGAAAATTCAAAGCCCTCAGCAACCCCATTAGAAGAAAAAGAAATAAAGAATTCTGAAAATAATTCAACATTAAACAAAGAACCGGAAAAAAGTCCCTCTGAAACTCCAAATGTACAGGATTCAAAAGGTACAGAGAATACAGATTCAAAAACCACGCAGGACGACAAAAGAAAAACTCCTGAGACCGAAAAACCTGTTAATAAAAAGCAGTCCTTCCTAAAACAGGCCCCGCCTTCTGCAAGCGTTAATTTGCATGGAGAAAAAACCGAGGTAATCTCAGGAGAAGATATCTTACTCAAACTCTCTGCTGTAAACCTTATAACAAAACCCGTTATGCATGTTCAGGTCATAATTATTCCTCCATCAGGCATGAGCGTATCTTCTTCTGAGTTTGTGCAATCAGGAGCTGGCCAGTACACTACAACATATGAACTTGAGCCGGGCCAGGGAAGGGATATCGAGGTAAGAATTGAGACCAATCAACCAGGGAATTTCAATGTACAGGGAAGGGTAGTCTATTATTATGGAAAAAACACTAAAAATGTCGAAGATTACACACTTGAACTCCCTATAACAGTAAAAGATAAAACCGATTTTTACCTTGAGGAAATGCCAGGATTTACATTTGCCAGTTTGATATTCATGTTAATATTTATCTTCGTCCAAAAGAGGATTAAATAATTACGATAAAAGTCAATGGTAACAGTAATAATAGCACTGATAATAAAAGCAATAATAGAGGCAATAATAAAAATAATGAGAATGATAACGAACGTAGTGATTGGAAATAGCAGGCTTAACATTAGGAAGTGAAATGATTATTTAATTCAATTAAATTATTTATAAAACTATTTTTTTTAAATAAATGCATAAACTTAAAATTAAAATCTTACCAGTTATAGCTTAATATTAATGCCTAAAAATTATAAAACTTATTTTTTTAAAAATTCATTAAAGAAAATTCTATTTTAATGCTTTTTTAGTAATTTCTTCAATAAATCCTGAAGTTT
>CAZFNE010000117.1:0-9662 GCA_964520335.1 uncultured Methanosarcinales archaeon
CCTGACCAAGTTCAAACAGGAAGTTGCAGTTTTCAAACCAGAAAACTACGGGCTTTAAGCCCTAAACTTCTTTTTTTCATTTTTAAAATAAGCTTGCTTTAGAGGGAAAAATAATGAGCGAAAACGTAGGAACTGCTACTGAAATAGTGGACAAGACAGCAAACCCTGCGCCCCTTGGTTTTACAGGTCTGGGACTTTCTGCAGTCCTGTTAAGTCTGAGTTATATTGGCGTTTATCCAGTTGAATCAATGATAGTCTCTATGGCAATATTCCTGGGCGGATTTGCACAGGTATTTGCGGGAATTATGGCCTGGAAAAAAGGAGACGTTTTTGCAGGGACTGCATTTTCGGCTTTCGGACTCTTCTGGTTCTCACTGGCCGGACTTATCATTATGCCTGCACTGGGTTGGGCTGAAGCTTCTTCCGGAACTGCAATGGCTGCATATCTCTTTATCTGGGGTGTATACACCTTTGTTATGTTAATTATTACAATGAAAATTGGAGTTAGAGCTCTTCAGTTTGTATTTGTTACACTGTTCATATTATTTATGCTGCTGGCCGTTGTGAATGCAACCGGAAACACAGGATTACTTGTAATAGCCGGATATGTAGGGCTTATTATGGGCCTTGGATCTCTTTACACAGCACTTGCCATGGTAATGAATGAAATCCACGGAAAAGCGGTCGTTCCATTGTAAACATCCTCCATTATAAAGATAAAAATAGAAGCCGGTAAGAAAAACCTGCAAAAGATCCTCTAACCTCGACTACCTATATAAAAACGTATATAAAACAGCGAACAGAAAAACGACAAGATTAAAAACGGAAAAAAGGCAGCGAATTAAACTTTGATCTGAAAATACAGTTTAATCTGTATTTAAAAACATTCGACCCTCTCTGATCAATTCACTGCTATCTAAAATGTGAAACCCGCCATATTAGCTTAACAATATAGGTGTTCGAGGTCTTTTTAATTTTTTTAAAATAAGATTTCTATTCCTTATTAATTTAATTCGGATTTAATCATCAGAGCCCGCTTTACAAGAATACTGGAAAATTCGCAGGGGAATTTCAAATGAAAGCGGAAAGGGAATTAAATGAAATACGAAGAATATCTTACACAAAAGTCGGACTTAGTTTTTTGCTGACTCTCCTTAAATTACTGGCAGGTCTTTTTGGGCACAGTACATTGCTTTTGATTGATTCTATTCGCTCTTTTTCGGAATTCATTAACGAAAGTTTAAAATTTCTTGAAATTTTTGTTGCAAATAAACCTGATGAAAGCCATAATTATGGGCATGGAAAAATTATAACTCTATTTAAAGGAGCAGGAGCAGCTTTATTAATTTTAGCAAGCATTAAGGCTTTTTCTTTAAGTTCAGGAGAAATCATTCAATTTATAGAAGGCAAAGAGCTTGAGCCTCCTGAAACAATTACATTCATAACAGCAGTTTTAGTCCTCTTAATAGAAACCTTATTTATTACTTTCTCAGAAAACAGGAAGATAGGAATAAAAAATATTTATTTAAAAGAACTCAAGCAAAATCAAGATTTACTTTTATCTATTCTTGTTGCTCTGGGGATAGGGTGCACTTTTCTTCCGGTTCGAATTTTTAATGCAGCAGATCCTTTTGCGGCTTTCCTTATAAGCATATACCTTCTGGCACGGTCAACCAGGCTTCTTTGCGACGCTGGAAATGAGCTCATAGAAGCTTCACTCGATAAAGAGACAAATCAAAAAATAATGGAAATAATAAACAAAACAGAAGGCGTCCTGGAAACCGGAGAGCTTAAAACACGAAAAATTGGGAAAGGGATAGCTATCAATGCCTCTATAAGTGTAAATGATTCTCTGAATATCCAGAAAGCTGAAGAGATTACAAATATGATCGAAACAAGGATTAAAAGGACCTTTGGGGAAGATAGCTATACTTTAATAAAAATAGAGCCAGGTTATTTAAAAAACAGGATTAAAAAATCCAGTTAAATCTTATAAGAAAAAAGAAGAGCAGTTATTAAACTTGAATATTAAAAAAGGTATTTAAAAGGATATTTAAAAGAAACAGAGGCATAAAAAGGCACAGTAAATGGAAAAGACTTGTAAGGAGAATATAAAAAGAAAAAAGAAAAAAAGCACGTGTAAAAAGCGGAAGACAAAGAAAACAGAAAAATAATAAAAGAAAATTGTATAGAAAAAATAAAATAATAGTATGTGAATAATAGACGTTCCTTAAGTATAGGTATATAGTAACAGTTTAGAGTCTGAAAGTAATTACAGTAACTTAGAATCAGGATTTTGAAACCTTTCTGATATTTATCTGAAAACCTGTTTGTATGTCCCTTATTATTAAAATTATATAGCCAGGATTGACTTTTGGATTTTCTAATTTAATGTCCAATCCCTTAGGTTAGAGAGTATTCCAATCCTGAATTATACGAATTATGCTATATATTTAACAACTTATTTGTCGTACTTTAATAGACCACTTTACCCGGTCTTTATGAATTAATTTTACAGCTAAATGTTATAAAATATTAAAACTAGAAAATTAAATTATAAATTAATAATCTTTCATATATACTAATCAAATTTGACTTAAGCTTAGAGTAAATTTTATTAAATCCCATTTAATTTTGAAAGAGGGAAGTAAGAAAATGCACTTCAGTCTTGGAATCGATGCAGGGGGCACTTATACCGATGCCGTAATTGTTAGAGATTCTGATGGAAAAGTAATCGAATCCAGTAAAGCCCTGACCACCTATCCCGATCCCCTCCCTGGGATGAAAAATGCCATTGATAACCTTAATCCAGAGCACCTGAAAGAGATAAAGCTTGTATCCGTGTCCACTACTCTCTCTACAAATACAATCCTGGAAAGCACGGGGTTTCCTGTCGGGTTAATCATGGTAGGGGATTATATAATCCCCAAAAACCAGCCTACAGATTACTGGATAAATGTTTCCGGCGGACATAACAGTAACGGCGAAGAACTGAAGATGCTTGATCTCGATTCCGTGAAGGAATTTGCTCAAAAAGTAAAAAGTAAGGTTTCAGCTTTTGCAGTTTCCTCATATTTCAGCAACCGCAACCCGGAACATGAGCTAGCCGTTAAGAAAGCTGTAAAGGAGCTTACTGGTCATCCTATTGTTTGCGGGCACGAACTTTCCCAGGACCTTGGAGCTTATGAAAGAGCTATAACTGCCTTTTTAAATGCCCAACTTATCCCGGTAACCCATAAATTCATCCAGGCAATAATCAAAGAGTTCGAAGCCAGAGGAATTAACGCAAATATGTTAATGTTAAAATGCGACGGTTCGGTTGTAGGAATCGAAGAAGCCCTGGAAAAACCTATCGAGACTATCTTTTCAGGGCCTGCTGCAAGCCTTGTTGGAGCTTCTCATCTCAGCAGGCTTAATACCTGTGCAGTTATTGATATTGGAGGCACGAGCACGGATGTAGCTATGATGCAAAACGGGCTTCCGCAGCTAAGCAGTTCAGGGGCTGTTGTCGGAGGCTGGCAAACCCGCGTAAAGGCTATCCGGATGGAGACTTCAGCAACCGGAGGAGACAGCCATATCTGGGTCAAAGGAGACCGAATTTATGTAGGCCCCAGAAGGGTGATTCCGCTTTGCAGGGCTTCTGTTATCTACCCAGGCTTCAGGGAGAAATTGAAGCATAACAGGGTTGCAAAAGGGTATATCTGTGAAAACATTCAGCTAACGAAATTTTTTGTAAGGACCGGCCTGAGGCCCATCGAATTAAAGGCAGGAGAAAGGGAGATTTACAGGCATATAGGAAAAGAACCCGTATCTTTTGGGGACCTGCTCGTAGCTCTTAAAAAGCGTCCTTCCCCATCTATTCTTGATTCCCTTACCCAGAAAAGGTTGATCCAGGCAATCGGGTTTACACCTACAGATGCCCTTCATGTACTTGGAGAATATACGGAATGGGATACTGAGGCTTCAAAAATCGGAGCATCCATGCTTGGAAGAACGTTAAAGAAAAGCCCTGGAGAGTTCAGTGAGGAAGTAAAACGAAGAGTCGCACATAATGTTGCTGAAGACCTGATTGCTTATCTTATTGAAGGCATGCCAAGAAATGAAATTGAGAGAGTTCTTCTGGGAAAGAATTTCACGCGCTTTACGGTTGGAATTCCTGTAGTACTTCTGGGAGGCCCTGTTAAAGCTTATGTTAAACTCCTTGAAGACCTCGTCAGTGCAGAATTCGTAGTTCCGGAATACGCTGATGTGGGCAATGCTGTCGGGGCCCTTGTAGGAAAAGGAATCAAGAGAGCCGAGCTCCTTATAAAAACGAAAGTTGTTTCCAGATCTCCTGAGGAAAAAACAGAGGACAAAGAAAAACCTGTAGATGAAAGCACTCATGAAAGCTGCATAATAGAAGGGGCTTTAAAATATGAAAGAAAACCCGAATTTATTGTGTTTTCCCCGTCAGGAAGGAAGAAATTTGAGAGTTACAATGAAGCCCTTGAATATGCAGAAAAAACAGGAAGAGAGCTTGTTATGGATTATATGATAAAGGCAGGCCTTGGAAAAGAGAATATAAAGATAGATGTGAGCCAAAAGAACCTGGCACCAAGCGGCTGGACAGATGTCCCGCTGGAAACAAAACTTGTTTTTGTAGGAGTGGGAATTCCAAGAACTGCAATAGCAGTCTGAAAGAAAACTGTTTACGATTTCGTTGTAAATTATAAGCAGAGATTTATATCTTGGAAAAGAATTTAACGAATCCAGATAAAAATCACACAGCTAAAAAAGGACCTCAAATCGTCGAAAATAGAATAAAAATGGGGCTGTTTTAAAATGCACTATAGTCTGGGCATTGACACAGGCGGAACTTATACCGACACTGTAATTTTAAGAGATTCGGACAGCCGAATTCTTGATAGCAGTAAGGCATTTACTACCTATCCGAACCTTATGACAGGAATTCGGAATGCACTTGATAAGTTGAATCCAGAATACCTCAGTAAAGTAAAGCTGGTATCTGTTTCTACAACTCTCTCGACAAATACTATCCTTGAAAGGACAGGGTATCCTGTAGGCCTTATTCTTGTTGGGGATTATAATGATATTCTAAAGGAACTTCCGGCCGATTATTGTATCACTGTAGCAGGAGGGCATGACAGCAACGGAGAAGAGCTACAGCCCCTTGATCTTAATGCAGTCGAGCAGTTTGCACTGAGTTTGAAAAAGAAGGTCTCCGCATTTGCAGTGTCTTCTTATTTCAGTACAAGAAATCCGGAACACGAACTTAAGATCAAAAAAATAATCCTTAAATTGACAGGCCATCCTGTTGTTTGCGGACATGAGCTTTCCCAGCAATTGGGAGTTTATGAACGTGCCGCGACTGCAGTATTAAATGCCCAGTTAATTCCTATAACCTATCAATTCATCCATTCCATTATAGCTGAGATGAAGGAACGAAACCTGGATGCAAAAGTGGTTATGTTAAAATGTGACGGCTCGGTTATAGATATAAAAGGGGCAAAATTGCGCCCTATTGAAACTATTTTTTCAGGCCCTGCAGCAAGTATTATGGGAGCTTCTTATCTTTCAGGTCTTAACACGTGTGCTGTTATTGACGTTGGAGGCACAAGCACGGATGTTTCCATAATAAAGGATGGGACTCCGGAGTTATGCGAGAAAGGTGCCCTTGTTGGGGGCTGGCAGACAAGGGTAAAGGCCATAAAAATGGAAAGTTCGGCAAATGGGGGAGACAGCCATGTGTGGTTTAAAAAATGCACAAGGATAGGTCCAAGAAGAGTAATTCCCCTTTGTTTTGCAGCGGTCAAATATCCTAATTTCAAGGAAAAACTGGAAAAGACCCCAATCCCACTCAGGACAATGCTCAACGAAAATATGCAGCCTACCAAATTTTTTGTCAGTACAGGAATAATGCCCATTAACCCTTCGGAAAGTGAAAAAAAGCTGCTTGAGGTTATAGGTGAAGACCCTGTTTCGATTCATGATATTTTGAATAAAACCAAACGTTTTCCCTCGCCTGCAGTCCTTGATTCATTAATCCAGCAGCGAGTAATCCAGGCTATAGGTTTTACTCCCACAGATGCCCTGCATGTTTTGGGAGAATATACCGAGTGGGACGCAGAAGCAGCCCAGATAGGAGCAAAGAGACTTGCACGTTTTACGCAGATGGGAACGCATGCATTCTGTAAAAAGATTAAAAGGCAAGTCGCGGAGAATATGGTTTACAGTTTAATGTCTTTTATGATGGAAGGCAGGGGAAAAGAAGGTATAAAGAGAATGCTCCAAGGAGAAATCCCTGCCCAATATAAAATAAATATCCCTGTAGTTTTGCTCGGTGGGCCGGTGAAGGCCTATTATGAAGAACTGAAATCGCTTATTGATGCTGATATTATAGTCCCTGAACAGGCAAGGGTAGGAAATGCAGTTGGAGCTCTTGTAGGAAAAGGAATTAAAAGGATTGAGATTACTATCAGACCTTCTTCAATGGAAAATCCGGATCAGAATTTCCTTGTCTTTACTCCAGCTGGGAGAAAAAAATTCGAACAGTATGGAATGGCGATAGAGTATTCCTATAATACAGGAAAAGAACTCATCCTGGACTCAATGAAAGACTTTGGGGTTCCGGATGATTCGATAAAGATAGATACAAGCATAGAGTATCTTACCCCCCCTGGCTGGAAACATACCCCAATGGAAACAAAAATGACGTTTGTAGGAATCTGTGCCCCGGGAATTTCAATCGATTAAGATGAAAAATCTTTGTATAGAAAGTTTGATAGAAAGGACTGGAGAAAAATTAAAACCAAATGTGGAAAGCCAGAATAATATTCTATAAGAATTGGCAATTATTGTGAGATATTAAATTACAGGAAGAGGGGACATGGATTCTTCACTTATTGATCTTGTTTTCCGTTCTGATAAAAGGAAAAACCTTCTCATGCTGCTGGATAGCGGTTCAAAAAATATTGACGATATAAGAGAGGAACTTGATGTTACTGCTACATCTATTCTCCCCCAGATTAAGAAATTGATAGATAACGACCTTATTGTCCAGGAAGACAGGATGTATAAACTTACAGTTCTGGGAGAATTTATAATCAAAAAGGTAAAACCCCTGATAAGTGCTCTTGATGTTGTGGAAAAAAACAACTCTTACTGGACAGGCCATGACCTTAATTCGATTCCCAGGCATCTTCTGGAAAGAATATCCGAGCTTGGGGACTGCACACTCGTCGAACCAGACCTGAACCACATATATGAGCCTTCTCAAAAAATCATAGATAGTATGTTAGATGCAAAAAAAGTAGCAACTTTTGCCTCTTATTTTAATCCTGCGTACCTTCCCCTTTATGTTGAACTCGGAAGAAAAGAAGCTGAACTCTCCTTGAATTTTACACAATCTGTCTGGGACCATCTTTCCCAGGAACACTCAATTATGATAAACGAGTTAATGGATATGGATAACGTTAGCCTCTACGTTTCAAAAGAAGGGATAAAGCTCACTGAAATTACGGTAACAGAGAAGATAATGCTTTTGGGGCTGTTTGATAAGAAAGGAAAATTTGACCAGCAATTTATCATGAGTTTCAAGCCAGGTGCCCTTAAATGGGGACAGGAACTGTTTGATTATTTCAGAAGACTTTCAAAACAGGTGAACAAAGTATAATAAAAATTCAGAAGATTTTCAAGAGAGGTAAAAAGAGAGTAGTCTTTGAAGTAATTATATAAAAGTTATTTTGTAAAAGTTATGAATAAAATATGGATAAGTGATCCCAAACTTAATATATATAACTTAATATATTAAGTCTAAGATTTTTAGCTTCCTAATAATGGCTTATAGACTTGAAACCAAGATTTTGAAAGATGAATCAGAACACTCCTTAAATAAATTAGAAATGAATATAGTGAATAATAATTATATATTTCATAGTAGTAATGTCCTGCATAAAAAAAATGGTAATCCCTTTTATGCCCCCAAATTTACACTTTATAACCCTTTTCTCCCATAAAGAGATTTTAATGGTGCGGGAAAAAGGTATTAGAAGTTTTAGAACTTCTGGTATAGAAATATATACAATGTCATCCGTTATAGGATGAAAAACAAGAGAGGGAATTAGATGGAGTCGTCGTTACTGGATGTTCTCTTTCTTTCAGAAAAAAGGAAAAATCTCCTTCTATTGCTCCTGGATGGGCCTAAGAATATCGAAGAAATAAAAAATATACTGGATGTCCGCTCAAGTCCAATAATGACCCAGATAAAGATATTAATGAAACAGGATCTTATTGTGGAAAGTAACAGGCTTTACAAACTTTCGAGCATTGGAGAGATCCTGGTTCCGAAGATGAAAACTATCCTTGAAACTTTTAATGTCTTCGATAAGAACCATGATTACTGGATAAACCAGGATATGACCTCGATTCCTCCGGAATTTTTAGATGAAATTGGAAAACTTGGAAATTATATTGAGGTAAATCCTGACAGAAATCATGTCTTTGAATACCCAAAAGAAGTTGTAAAACATCTATGTGACTCGGAAAAGGTAATGATTTCGTCTTCCTTTTTCCTGCCCATATATCCGTCTCTTTGCATAGACCTTGCTGCAAAAGGGACAGAGATAACCCTTGTGTTTACAGAATATGTCTATGATAGAATGTTAAATGATTATAGAAGAGAACTTGAACATTTTCTGAATTTGAAATACACCAAACTTTACGTCTGTAATAATAACAACATGAAAATAGCTTCAAGCATAGTTACGGAGAAATTCATGGCACTTTCGCTTTTCTGTAATAGTGGGATTTATTATAACCATAACCTGGTAAGTTTTGACGAAAGTGCACTCAAATGGGGAAAACAACTTTTCGACCATTACAAAGGCATTGCACGGCCTATTACAAGGGTCTGAAAAATTGATCCCTCTACTTTAAATTATACCTGAATTATTCTTGTTTTAAAACTCTTAAGCCCACATACAACCTCGATTCTAGATCGAGTTATAATTATCTAATTTTAAGTATCCAATTCTAATTATCTAATTCTAATTATCTAATTCTCATAAATAAGTTAAATTCTAAATAAGATGTTATTCACACAAAGAAACCTAAATAATATATAATTAATAGTATAAAATTAATAAAATTTTAGTGAGGGTTTTAAGTGACTCTGACTGTAGCTTTCATTTCCGGAATATCCTTTACAGTGAACGAGTAAGTCCCTGGCTCATTGAAAGTAAAACTAAAAGGCACGCTGTAAGCCAGTTCTTTATCCGGGAACAGGTCGTCATTACTTACAAGCGTATATGTGCCCTGCCTTAATTGACTCCACCAGGAAACAGTGTCTCCAACCTTAATATCTAATTCTGCAGGTCTGAAAACCTTATAATATTCGAGCCTGACGATATGTTCCTGTCCAGATCCTGAAACTGCATTTTGTCCCTGTTCGGTTACATCAGCTTGAGGCACTGAATTATTGGAGTCTTGCGGCCCAACAGGTTCAGTTTCTTTCTGGGCACACCCTGAAGCCAACAGGAACACGAGTGCCAGTACCAAAATCAGAATTTTCCCTTTCATATCTCTATCCCCTATCTAGTAATCGTTTAATAACTATCTTTTAATCTTTATAGAATAAGTCAATTAATATTCATTAATTTTTTGAT
>CAZFNE010000118.1:0-9535 GCA_964520335.1 uncultured Methanosarcinales archaeon
TTTGGCTCCATTTTATTTTCACACACCTTGAAATTTTTATGTATATATTTTCAATAGTTTCAATGTCTATTATATTTTTTATCAGTTATCAGGATTCGATTAATTCTGATTAAAAATAAATCCGGAAAATAACCCTGAAATATGATCTTAAACAAACACCATTTCCCAACTTTCCCTTTAAGTTTTAATTTGTTTTATTCTGATTGCAAAAATAGAAAAATCAAAGAAACTAAAAGTATGAAATTTTACTCTTTTATAAGCTTTTTTAAAAATGATTACATGTAAATATATATTAAATGTTGGTTCCAGGGAAAAATTAAAAACCTTTTTTTACAAAATTTTACATAACTATATAATTACATTAAAATAGGAAGATGAATTGAATACCCTAGATAGTGAGATGAGTTCAGGTTTATGAATTAATAAAGGTAAAATTGGAAAAATAAGACTTTTTAAGGTTATTGAAAAACTGCCCCCATAAACTATCTCAAAAAAGGGCTTATTTGAAAAAGATTTTACCTCTTACTAAACTAAAAGCGGTTCAAAGGTGAGTTTTCGTGAAAAAGGAGCTTATGGATATTCTGGCCTGCCCTATCTGTAAGGGTGATCTTATTTTGAATATCGTAGAAGAAAATAAAGAAGAAGTTATTTCAGGAACCCTCTACTGTCCAGTTTGTAAAGAAAATTATCCTATAGATGAGGGAATTCCCAATTTACTTCCTCCTGATCTCAGAAATTGACGTGAGGGTTGAATTTGCAGCAGATATTCCAGAACGTTATTATTAACAGGCAGGAACTCAACTCAATTGAGTTTGAGAAGGACAGCATAGACATTCCGCTCTACCCGGGAGAAGAGCAAACCTTTGAAATCCTGATCACAAACCACGGCTCTCCAACTCATATCCACCTTTCAGTCAGCGAGGAGTTAAAAGGCCAGATCACCTTTTTGAGAGACAACCCTTATGTGCTTCAGAAAGAGTACATTTCCGCGGTTGCAAGGATTCCTCAGGAAGGCCGAATTCTTACGAAAGGGCAGATTTATATTACAGCAGGGTACGGCTCAAGGAAAAAAGGTTTTCCGGTCCAGTTAGGAAAAGTCGAACCAAAACCTCAGGGAGATTTAAATACTGACTCTTCCACTCAGGAGACCCCGGAGGAAATTGAAGCCCAGAAACCTTCAATCCCACAACCTGTAAAAAAGGTCTCTCGTATAAATTCAGGAAATGGGCTTGGTGGAATATTCTCTTCCTTTAAAAGCATTAGCGGAAGTTCTTCAAGTTCTGCAGGCAAGAGAACTCATAAAAATCTTGGAGGAAATGAAAATCTTCCCCTTACTCTAGCCTTGGGCGGATTTATACTTCTTGCCTCATTATTCTTCCTTTACTTCGTTCTGCCTCCCGGCCTGCAATTTGCTGTCAGTTTCACTCAGGCTCTTTTGTATTCTATCCTTTTTGTAATCTGCACCACCTACATCCTGCTGAAAATTATGGAATAATATAATTTATCTCCTTTATTTTTAATATTTTTATTATATTGTCTTGAATTATACTACAATTTTTGTATTCTACATCTGAGTATATTTTTTTAAAAACTAGAGACTATTTTTTATACCATGAGGATATTGGTATTGTGTTCGTACAAGAGAATTAAATGTGCAATTAGCAGTCTTAATTTAATAAGTGTTATCTGTGTCAGTTTTTAGTCTTAACGTTTAATTGTTCCTTGTCTAAACCCTATTAGAAAAATTGTCGAGGAAGCTTACCCATGAAATATATTGTAGTTACAGGTGGAGTAATGAGTGGGCTTGGAAAAGGCATAACCATTGCGTCCATCGGCAGAAACCTCAAAAATAAAGGTTATAAAGTTACAGCTATCAAGATCGACCCTTACATCAATATTGATGCAGGCACTATGAGCCCTTACCAGCACGGGGAAGTTTTTGTGCTCAAAGACGGAGGTGAGGTTGACCTGGACCTTGGAAATTATGAGCGTTTCCTTGACACTGAACTTACCAGGGACCACAACCTTACCACAGGCAAAATTTACCAGGAGGTAATTGCCAAAGAAAGAAGAGGGGATTACCTTGGAAAAACCGTGCAGATCATTCCTCATATTACAAACGAAATCAAAAGCAGGATAAGAAAGGTCGCAGCCCGAAGCGGGGCCGATATCTGCCTTGTAGAGATTGGCGGGACTGTAGGAGACATCGAAAGCATGCCTTTCCTTGAGGCTGTGCGCCAGATGCACAGAGAAGAGCCTGCTGAAAATATAGTATTTATTCATGTCACCCTTGTTATGGAGGACCTCCAGGGAGAGCAGAAAACCAAACCTTCCCAGCATTCGGTAAAAGAACTCCGGGCCCTTGGCCTGAGCCCTGAAGTAATTGTTGCAAGATCCAAGACTCCTCTTCAGGAAAGCGCCAAAGAAAAAATAGCTCTTTTTTGCGATGTCCCGCAAGAACTGGTTATAAGTGCCCATGATGCTGACGATATTTATGAGGTTCCACTCGCTATTGAGGAGCAGGGCCTTACCACTCAGCTTATGAAACACCTTAAACTGGAATCCTCGGTTGAAGATTCCAGGTGGAAGAACATGGTTGCAAGAATGAAATCTACTGAAGAAGAGGTTAAGCTTGCAATCGTTGGAAAATATACCAATCTTGAAGACTCTTACCTGAGCATTCTTGAAGCGGTTAAGCATGGAGGCATTGACAACGGGTGCAAGGTTGAAGTCAATATGATAGAAGCCGAAACCCTGGAAGAAGATCCTGAGGCAGTAAAGAAATTCCTGGAGTTCGATGGGGTTTTGATTCCCGGCGGCTTTGGAGGACGCGGGACTGAAGGTAAGATAAAGGCAATTAAATTTGCCAGGGAAAATGATATCCCATTCCTTGGAATCTGCCTGGGCATGCAGCTTGCGGTTATTGAGTTTGCCAGAAATGTTGCCTCCCTTGATAAGGCAAATAGCACTGAATTTGATGAGGATACTCCATACCCGGTAATTGATATCCTGCCTGAGCAAACAGGAGTTGCCGATATGGGAGGCACCATGCGCCTTGGAGATTACGAGGCAATTCTTAAAGAAGGCTCAATTGCTTCAAAACTCTATGGGACAAATTATATTGTAGAACGCCACCGCCACAGGTATGAAGTAAATCCTGAATTCGTGGAGAAACTTGAAGCCTTTGGAATTGTTTTCTCTGGCAAGAACAAAAACAGGATGGAAATTGCAGAAATCCCGGGCAAACGTTTCTTTTTTGCTTCCCAGTTCCACCCGGAATTTAAATCAAGACCAGGGCGGCCGTCTCCTCCTTTTAAAGGGCTAGTAAGGGCTATGTGCAAGTATAACAAAGAAAAAGAGGCACAATAATAGACAAGAAAAGAATAGACAAGAAAAGGAAATATCAAGATTTTAGATTACTTCAAAGTGATTCTACTTTCTTAACTTCCCTTTTTTTACATATTAAATTTTGTGTTCCCTTCTGAGGTTTTCTGATCCTTTCTTCTTTTATTTTCCTTAATTTCCTTATTTATGATTTTACTGAAGTTTTCAGCTTTCTTGGATTTATTAAGTCCTGCGAAGCTAGAACCAGTTAAATCAGGATCAAATCAACTTCTTATGATTTTATATTTTTGCTAAAAATTCTTCTCGCGGGAAACTGATAAATAGTTTTAAAACTGAAAGTATTAAATCACAGGTATGTCTGTTAAGACACTGTGTAGTATTTGTGCTACAAACAGACGTTACGTTTCATCATAAATTACGAAGGTACACACTATGGCAATGTCTAAAAAAGATATGGATAAGAAAAAAGCCGTTAAGAAAGAAAAAATGGACGAATTGGAAAAGCAGGCCTCTGCAGGCAGCAAAGATGCTAAAAAGAAGCTTGCAAAAGAAAAGAAGAAAAAATAATTTTACAATATTTCTTACTTTTTTGTGACATGTGTAAAGATCTGGGGTTTATTTATCCCAGTCCCACATGATTTTTATTTGTAAATTCGCTTTTTTGCAGTTAATTTTATCTAAATGTGTAACTATTCAACCTGATAAAGCACTATCAATAGCTATATTTTTCGCTATATTTTTCAATAATCTATTTTTAATTTCCACACTTATAAATATTCTTTTGAAATGTTTGATAAATATGGTCCTTTTGCCTTAAAATTAATTTATTTCTGTATGATATGTAAATCTTTGAACATATTTTTGCAAAGTATTATATACTTAGAAAGCCGGAATAACTCTGGTGATTTTTATCGAAACCATAAGTTTCACAGACGCGTTTAAATATCCATATAAGGTTCCTGTGAGAATTTTATATGTACTGTTGTTAATTATTCCGATTATAGGATGGCTTATCCTCTTTGGATATATTGTAAGGCTTGTAAATGAGTTCATTAATGGAAATTATAAGGGGCTCATAGAGCTTGAGCTTGTCGAGGATCTGAAACTTGGACTTCTTATGTTTCTTAAAGCGCTTCCTTTCTATATTATATATGCAGTTATAATGTCTGCTGCAATGTATATTAGTGAAGCTCTCGGAACCCTTATTCAGCTCCTTGCAATCTTTATACTTCCGCTTCTTGTGGTTAACTTCTGCAGAAAACAGACAGTAGGTTCTTTCTTTGAATTTGACATCTTTAATATTGCCAGGGACAACCTGGGAGAATACATAGCAGCAGTAATAAAGCAGCTAATCCTTTCAATTATCTTTGTCCTTCTCTCGTTTATACTTATAGGAATTCCTGGCCTGTACTTCACGAGTTCGATATTCGTTGCGAATTTCTATGGCAGATATATTGCGCAAAATCATAGCCTTGCGCTTAAAATTCAGTCTGATAAGCCTTTAACAGTCTAATTAAACTATATTTGGCTTTTATGTCGGATTTCCGGCTAAAAATTTTTTAATTTTTTTTTCAACTCATTTGCAAAGGATCTACCTTCATATATTCCCGGAGTACGGTTGTTGCGTAACTTCCTTTTGGCAGCATAAATTCAAGAATAGCTTTTGATTTTCCGGGGTTTAATTCATCTTCTGAAGCCTCGAATTTCGGTTCAACCTGCAGGAGAATTTCTCTTCTTGTACCTTTTGAACTCATTTCAGGAATTTTTTCTATATTAAAACCATTCAGAGTAACTTTGAATTCTTCAAGGACTTTCTGTTCGATTTCTCCTGGCAGGCCTGAAGCAAATTCAGTGGCATAGCCTGGAAGCGGGGCTGTTATAAAAGCTCTCTTTTTTTTCAGCAGGCGATTCATAGCAGTGACTGTATCGGCCATAACTTTTTCTGTCTTTGAAGAGTCTGGCAGGCCTGCTTCATTTTTAAAGCAAACAATATCTCCTTCAACTGCCTGGTTTAAAGGTAAACCCTTTCCAATTCTACCGCAGAGGATCAGATTATAAAGATATGACTGGTAACCGTGCACAAATATTTTGTAGAGGTTTTTAGGAAGCACAAGGAATGCCCCTGCAAAATCTTCCGGATTTGCGATCAGGTGATTCATCATAGCTCTTTCGTGCCCGAGGCGAAGAGGATAGAGTTTCAAGCCTTCCTTAAAATCCAGAGTTTCTTTAACAAACTGCCTGGCCTTTTTTGTTTCCTCCGGTTCGTCGGGGAAAGGTTCGGCAATATACATCAGGGCGGCTTTTTCAAAGTCCCCTTCAACAAGGGCTTTTCCCACCAGATGAGTAACAGGGCGGACAGCCCCAAAACGCTGAATCCCAAAGAAATTTGGAACTCCCCCCTGAGCCAAGATTTCCTCTGTAGTTGTTTTAAGCAATCTTTCGGTTTCTTCAAGAGAGTAGGGGATGTTTCTTATTGTAATCGTAAAATCGTTTCCCCAAAGGTCTCCAAGTTCTATGGATTTCCGGGACCGTCCAAGAACTTTTAATTCTATATCCCTCAAGTGAATCTTTTCAATTTCTGAAGCTTCAATATCAAAGATGCTGATTTTTTGGGTGGTAAGAGCGCGTTTGTCCTTTGTACCTGCAACTCCAATACGTTTCTGGCTTATCTGCAGGATTTTTGCAAGAGATCGGGTGAAGTGGTGGGTATCCCAATCGTTTTTCGTAAGTTCTAAGATGAGATATTTTCCCTCTTTCCCTTCTTCTCTGTTAGTAATTTCTTTAACGATAAAATCTTCAATTTCCTGGCGGAGCTGTCCACCAAGCCCTTCACTTTCCGTAGAGTAAAGATTTATTCCTATCTTTTTTTCAATCTCAGGAACTTCCATAGATGTTAAACACTCCTCATAAAAAATTATTTTACTGCGCCCTTAATAAAAATATAGTCTGGAATCTTTATTCCAGTTAAATTTATCCTGTTATTTTATCCTTTTACGAGTAATTTCAATACTAAGTACTCTTGACTCTATATTTTAAAAGGCTAATTCGCAGTTTAATCTCAAGTTAGCGAATCCCATATGAATACAAAAAGGTTATACATAAGGGTACTTACTTCATTGAGGGGTGCTATAAAGGAATCTGGAGAAATTAAGTTTTAAGTATCTTTTCTAGGATTAATATCAATAACTTCTACTTCGCTTGTATCTGCAAAGGTCCAGCTTCTAACAGTTTTGTCCTCTCCAGTAAGCTTAATTTTTGCCTGGGCAGTCTGGCCAGGAAGCCCGCCTGCGTAAAGGCTTGAAGTTGGGTCAAGCATAAGCCAGTATCCATATTTGTCGATTAAATAGTTCACCTCAACATTCCCATAATAGGCTCTTATTCCTCGAATAGCAGCTTCAACTTCATCTGTACTGTTGCCTATATAAACTGCTGCAAAAGCGTGCCTGTCAGTCAGGTAAACTCGGGTAGTCCCTCCTACGGCTTCAAGCATGGACGAGAGCAGGATAGCCTGGTCTTCACAGTCTCCAGCCCCTATTTTCAGGGTAACATCTGCAGGCTCCCAGATATCATTTCCCCTGGGGTCGCTGACATAATCTACTTCTTCTTTAACCGTATCGAATAGGGTACAAACCTGATAGATATTGTATGCTCCCGGGTAAACCCGAGCAGCCTCCGCAGCTTTGTTTCTCACATCAGGCTCGGCTGGTTTTACAAGTTGATTTATAATTTCAAAGTAGGATTCAGGGTTATAGCTGTACTCTGGATTAATCTTTTCAGGCATCGGTTTTAAATCTACATTGAACCCGCTCAGGTAGTACGGCTCATATTGGTGCCATTTTCCCTCTGAACTTGAAGCAAGAAGCCAGAGTACGATATTAAAGGTAGCATTTTTTTCTTCGGGGATTTGAATCGGAATTACTCCCAGAGTTTTTTCTTCATCTGGACGGATAAGAACTCCACAATCTTTTGAGAAAATTTGAGTTTGTGACGCATTTACCGAAACCCCGTATTTATCGACAAATATAGGGTTCCTTCCTTCATTTGTAATATTAATTTTAACGTAGCCTGTTCCGCCCTGGAAAAAATCTGAAGTCTTATAATTACTGCTAAGGGAAAAGCCAGGCTGGAGTGGAGTCCTGAGGACGGGTGTACGTTCATTTTTCTTAGGAGTATAGCCAGGAATCGCCGGAAAAGTAAAAGATTCTGGGTCTGGGGAATAAACTCCAACCTTATTCTCTAGCTCAAAGCCAGGGCTAAAGTATCCCCTAATTCCATTAGTAAAATCTTTAAAGGCCTCCGGCAGAGGCCCTCCCATTGTAACCAGTATAAAGCAGATTAATATAATTGCAAGAATTGAAGCTGTTTTTTTCCCCAAAACCCCTGGTTCTTTCATCTCTCCCCTCCTGATAAAACAACTCAGAACCTTTACCTGTGATGAAAGAATGTTCCTTTTTTCTACTTACTTTCACTTTTCCATTCTTCCAGTCTAAACCAGTAAGCCGGAAACAAATTTCCATTTTTTTATTAATCTGTTACGGATTGTTCTATTATAACAGCTTAGATTAAGCATGATAATTTAGATTAAACGAGTTTGAGATCCCGAGTAACCTTATCAATAAGTTCTTCCTTAGCAGGCCCGATTCCGAGAACGGTAACCGTCCCGGGTGGAATTTCCGTAAGCCCTGCATCCTGAATCAAAGCAGTAGGAAGTCCTTCTCTTCTTGCTTTTTCCTTAAGCTCATAAAGATCTTTAATGGTCGGGACTCTCAGGACAATTTTCTTTTGCCCTCCAGCCTTCCATTTTTCAAGATCCCCTTTATTTGCCCATTCCGCAGCAGAAATTGCAGCATGGGCTACCTGGACTGCAAACTTACCCTTTGAGAGCTTCAGATCATCCCTTGTAACTATACATTGTTTATATTCGCTCATCCTTTGCCTCGGGTCTATTCAAGACCAATCTATATCTTAAAGGTTTTCAGTATTCTGGGTTTTTATTCCTGATTCTTATTCTGAACTTTTATAAATAAAGCTTCAAGGGTTACCAAAGTTTAAAGGCAAGTTTCATAAATATTTATACATATTTTATAAATAGTTTAATTATAAATATTTTAATTTTTTTTGGTTTACATTCCTGCATAAATTTTTAAATTTTCTATTATGTTTTTAGACAATCTCAATTTTGTGCAAAATTTTCCCGAATTATAGAACTTTTTCTTCAGGAACTTCTTAAAATAAATTATATGCTATTGTTCCCTTTTATACTTATTTCATAAGATAGTTTGTAAATGTTCTATAATATATTTTGCAGGATTTATTTTCCAGGCGTCAAAAATTCCTTTTCCAGACGGGGTTCCGTTTACTTCCAGTATTTTAGGGCTCTGCTCAGATCCATTACATACTTCGATATTAATTTTAGCAGGGTCTCCAGGCATTCCCTCTATAATATCAACCCCTGCAAAGGTTGTTCCTATCGCCTTAGAAGCTTTTTCTGCAATTTCCTTTTGTTCTTCCGTAAGTACACACCTGTCTGCGCTTCCTCCCTGACTGAGGTTATTTACCCAGGAACCAGGCGCAGCTTTCCTGTAAATTGCCCCAATTGCATTCCCTCCAACAACAAAGGCTCGAATGTCCCTGCCCGGATTTTCAATAAATTCCTGAATGTAAAGTATGCCCTTTTCTTCAAGCAAGTTCTCCAGTGTAACTTCAAGAGATGAAGCTTTCTCGGGTTTTTTATCCGAAAACTGAACTTCTTCCTGCTTAACCCTTAAAATATCTTTGCCCTTATATCCGAAAACGGGCTTTATAACACAGTCCCCCAATCTGTATATTACTCTTAGTGCAGCATCGAGGTTCTGTACTGCTATGGTTTCAGGCACAGATAAGCCGGCTTTTGCCAGCAGGTAAGATGCATGGTATTTATTTGCAGCATTTTGAATAGCTTCAGGGGAATTTATAATAGGGATCCCTTCAGCCTCAAGTTCCCTAAGGATGTCAAACCTGAAGGAAACTCCCTCAAAGGCTCCTGCCCCTACATCTCTTACAATAATTGCTTCAAAATCTGAAAGCATGAGCTCTCCTGTTCTGATATCAATTCCGGAATCAGCAGTTCTTGAATTTATATAGACTTCAGAATTTCTGAGGTCAAGAATCTGAGGAAAGAAACCTTTTTCTTTTACTGCATCAAAAAGCG
>CAZFNE010000119.1:0-1568 GCA_964520335.1 uncultured Methanosarcinales archaeon
ATAGTACCTTATCTCCTTTAGAATACGTGTCCTGCTCTTCTGTTTCAGACAATTGTTTGATAACGATTCCCTATATTTGATATAATGCTTGGATTAGAGAAATATAGAGCGTTTCTAGGGATTGATTTTGAATAAAAGGAATAGAAGTATTTTAAGCGACTGTCCGATTAAGAAAACAAAGGTTAAACATAGCATTAAATCTCTGAAGATGGATTTATTTTGAAAAGCACCAGAGAATCACAGGCTTTAAGCCCATCTATCATATCCAGGCGCAATAATATAATTTTTGAAGAATTTATAAAAATCAGTAGAATTGGTTCCTTCTAAATACGGGTTTACCAAGACCTTATAGACAGTAATAAATTCGTGTCTTATTAAATCATTTTATTCTATTTACAATTATTTTTAAGAAATTATATTTTATTAGAGACTCATTCAGAATTAATCTCTATCTAGTTTTCGAATCAATTGCAGGCATTATTTAATTGTTCACCTTCAATAACTACTGTCCACATATTCAGTATTAATGCCTAAACTTTTAAGGAAAGGAAGTATCTTTTCTGTAAAACATTTTACGCATACATCAGGGTCAAACTTGATTGCAGTCTGACATCCCTGCCACCTTTGCCCATACTCATGAGATATTGTAACTTCATTAAAGAAAGATTCATTGTTTACTTCTTGATCTTCTCGAATATCTCTGCCGCAAATGTCACAAGTGGTTTTTATATATTTTTTATGTACTATTGTTTCCGTAACTTCTTCGTAATGATCCATTCCCTCAATCCCTCCATACTCTTCTTTACTGACCTTTTCAATAGGAGTATTAAAATTTCAATTTCTCAGAACTTACATGCTTCTATAAACAAAACAATATACGGCTTGCTGTTAATATAATGAATAAGATAGTTGAATGACACTGTTAGTTTCATTCTCAGTTTTAGTGTTATTATGTTATAGTGTTAATTATATAAAAGATAGTATTTTAATGTAATTTGCAGAAAATATTTCATTACGTAAGCCCTAAGAGATGAAATTAGCTTCCTATTCTATCAGTAGGGAAATAGCTGTCACAATCTAATGTGCGATTTTAAAACTCTGAAAACTGCAGCCATATATAATTATTTGTCAATAATATAGAATCCTTCTTTAGGAAGGATTAAACTGTCAGATTTTATCATTCGACCAGGATAAATGATTATTCCAGACCCTATTTTTACTCTATTACCAATAGCCGGACCCAGAACATAATATCCAGAATCAATTATCTCCTCCCCGGCGAGAACTTTCACCATCGGAGAATCCATTTTGGGGTCATTTGTTTTGAGTTCTTCATGATTAGCATTTCTTAGAATGCAATCCGTAATATGTGAACCAGCACCAAGAAATGAATTATTTCCGACTATTGAAAAACGGAGATCAGTATTAACAATCGAATCGCTCATAACACAGCTCATAACCATACTTCTATTGGCAAGAAGACTGCTTCTTGCTCCCAACACTCCAAACCAGATCGTGCAACCTGGCTCAAGAACAGCATTATCTCCAATATGTGCCGCTTCAATAGT
>CAZFNE010000119.1:1668-9523 GCA_964520335.1 uncultured Methanosarcinales archaeon
TTTATTAAAGTAAATATCATCACGGTAAACGAGAGTCTGAGAAGTAGATGGATTAATTTCTTCTAACGATGAGATAAAAATAGGTTTTTCCTCATCCTTAATTTTTAAATTTCTGAATACATCTTCCTGATGCTCGAAGATTGGCTTATTTAATACTGGCAGTTTGGAGGCCGGTAATTCGAAAGGGTGGATTACCTGCTTCGTTTCAAGGATATATCTTCTCATCGATTGATCTATAATGCCGCTGGAGGTCATCCTGACAAGATATGTAGGGTTTTATTAAAGAGTTTGTGACAGAAGGAATGAAGGAATGAGTGAATGGGTAATTTCTATCATCTTCCATTTAGAAAATTAAAAGTTAAGACATTTTTGGCATATATGGTGCGATAAAATTACTAGTTAATAAGGAATTGATTTAGTCAAATTATTGTGTAGATGTATAGAACTATCAATGAGAATTATTTTTAGTTGCATGAATATATATAATAATATGTATTACATTTTATATTAGGTGACTTAAATGCAGCCATGGCAAGCTCTAAGCTTCGTTCTCTTAGGTATAACTTTGGGTGTGATTGGGCAATTAATAAGGGTTGGTGTTGGTATAAAAAAAAAGTACGATGAAGCTGAAAGACAAGGGAAGGATTTTAATGAGTTATTTAAAAAAGATAGGCTGTTTATTAGTTTAGGCATAGCCATAATTGTGGGCTCAATTGCTGGAGCATTAGGTATCATAGAATATGCAAATGAAGACATCACTCGAGAAATGCTTGTAACTGTAATAACATTGGGTTACGCAGGAACCGACTTTATCGAAGGATTCTTGGAGAAACCAAAATAAAAAAGTCCATAATTCCAAACGAAATTAAGAAAACTAATATGAATTAAAGAAACTGATTTGGCTGGCGATTAATATTTTAAAATTTAAAGGAGCATATTAGAAGAATCAGATGCTGTTAATTTAGTATGCTATTATTACGAGATGAACTTTTTTCAGTAACAGTTTGGATTCGCTCATAGATACTTTTAAAGTTATTGCATATTTATGAATTTGAGAAATTTATGGGACTCTTCATCAGAGCTTAGAGTGAACGGAATAATTCCGCTAAAAAATAAAAATGAGAACAATAACTGCTGACATTAAAGTTAATTAAACATTAACAACCTGTTTTTATATAGTTTATTTTTTACCATAGTGAAAAATCTCTATAAGAGACCGTAATATGAAAGCGATTTCTGCATCAAAGTCACTAAATTGGGGACAACTTCAGTAAGCAAAATTTATAAGTAAAGTATTAGTTTATATTAACAGATCTTTATACCAAGTTTTATTTCTCACTTGAAAAATTGCATGCGGTCTCCTATATATTCGAAAAAAGCTATTTAAAAATTTGCATAGTCTTCATAAAATCATGCGATAATTATTTAATTCGATTTGCTTACAATGATAATTCGATTTTATAATCTTGATTATTTGAAATATTTCAACATCAGGTCGTTAGCTATTACCAAGAACTTAGTATCTGAACATATGTTCTCTAATATATTTATTTTATTTATGCATACAATAAGTATTCTATAATAAACAGGCAAAAATAATATATAAAAGATTAAAAAAACAAACTGCCTGCTGAAAATAGAATATAAAAATACGTATTGAGCTCATCCTAAAACCAAGTTTTCCACAAACGAGTTAATAATCTCAGAATTATTTTCCTTATCAGAGAAGTCGAGTTATTATTTCGAATTCGAGATATAATAACTTAATTTAGAGTTTGGGATAGGCTCATTTAATAAGCATTTAAAGTTTGAGATTATTCTCATATTTTTTAGTATAAATAGGAATGGGGGATAATAGTGACAGAGGAAGGTGTAAGAAAAGTAGTAGCTAGACTTATTACTGATGAAAGCTTCAAAAAAGCTTTCGAAGAAAACCCTACAACAGCAGTTGAAAAATCTGGTTATGCGGTAAGTGGACAAGAGCTTACAGCCCTATCAAAAATTAAACCTAATGATCTTAAGTTAAATATTCGCAAAAGGGGTGCCGAGGCAGGAGCGTTCGACGTTGGAACTTTTACGTCCGTAAAAACTGCCTGATGAGAAGGTGGATTAATAGAGCATCATTGATAAAAACTTTTTCACTAAATTCTAGCTTATCTCAAAACCATTTTCTTAATGTAATATTTACAGGCAAATAATTAGTACTGATTTCAGTATAACACTTAGTTAAAAATTTAGTATACAAAGCCTACGAAATAAACTGGCTTTGAGATAAGCTTTTCAGCAAAATCCACAATTTTCCAAAACTCTGAGACGATTCCATGTGATTCTAGAGAGGGATTTAGTAATGGAAACGATGCATGAACAAAATTCAATAATCAAGCGGAAGAATCTCTCCAAATTAGAATCTACTGAATATAATCTTGAAAGTTTAATAAGCGAGAGAGGATCTTACTTTTCACAATTAGGTATTGTTCTTACAGAAAAATGTAATATTAAATGCCGTCACTGTATCTTTAGTTGTCTGCCATCTCAAAAAATGGAACTTGGTTGGTCAGTTATAGAGAGATTAATAAAAGAAGCTGCAGCTCTGGGGAATATAAAAAACATCAGTTTCACTGGAGGCGAGCCTTTTCTAGAATTAGACACCCTTGTTAATGCTGTAAGACTTTGCAAAAGGCTAGGCCTGAAAGCATCAGTAGTAACTAACGGATTTTGGGCAACAAGCTTAAATGAAGCGAAATCAACATTAGAAAAACTCGACGGGCTAATACTTCTTAATGTTAGCACAGATACTTTTCACCAAGAGTTCGTGCCTATTGATAGAATCCACAATACAATTCTATCATGCAACGAATTAGGAATTGATTGTTATATTCGTGTCTGTTATCTCAATGATCCAGTTTCTGAGATTGAATCTATTAAAAAGCAACTTTCAAAGGTGGAAGGCCTATATAAAATTAGTTCTCAACCAGTAGTTCCTTCAGGCCGTGCTGCATCTCAAATAGATATAGACTCGATTTACTCATACGATCCAATAGGCGTATTTTGTATAAGCGTAAATAAACCTTTAATAATTAGTAATGGAGACGTAGCGGCTTGTTGTGGGCCTGTAGTTTCATGGCTTGGCGATCATCCTCTCAAATTGGGGAATATTCATAATCAATCTTTGGAAGAAATAAGGAATGCAGCTGATCTTAATCCTATCGTCCAAGTGCTTCGGCTTTGGGGACCAGGCGAATTAGTTCAATTAGTCCAGAAGGAAGCTGATGAAAAAGGATATTCGTTCACCCCTCCACTGAGGGATGATATACAGGATTTGTGCTCACTTTGTAAATATATTGTCGCTGACCCCAATCACGTCAAAATGTTAAGGTGTGCAGTAGAAAACTCTGAGATTTGGCATGAGATAGCTGTTGGGCGTCTGTTAGAATTTGGCGAAATATCCATGTTTTTGGAAGAAAAAGAGCTTGACTGATAATAAGGGTCAGATTTTTGAGGTATAGAAAATGAATCAAAACCAACCTATATTACTTTTATATCCTCCACCATCCGATCCTACACAACCATATTCAAGCCTTCCGGCACTAACTGGTTATCTACGCAATCAGGGATTTAAAGTAATCCAAAGGGACATTGGAATTGAATTGCTTGATGAGTTTTTAACTCCCTCGATGCTTATAAAAGCACGTAGTTCAGCTATTTTTAGGGCGAAAGACGCAAATGAATCATTTGATGAAAAATATCTAGAGCGCTTTTATGGTCTAATAGGCTTGTCTGATTATATTATTAAACATATAACCGAAGCGAAGCGACTAATGCAAGATAAAGAACTTTTTTATGATTTGAAGCGTTATAGATGGGCTGTAAGCATATTGAATTTAGCATGCGACCTTGTATCACTTCCATATCACCCGACGTTTCTCAAACCATCCGATTATGAAAGCTTTAATGATCTTACATTACAAGGTCTATTGGAGGCAACATCCAGCAGGGAAGATAATTTATTTTTTGAAATATTCAAGAAGAAAATAGTACCACAAATTCTAGAAGTCAATCCTTTGTTAGTTGGGATATCAACAACATATCATTTTCAAATTATACCTGCGTTTACACTGTCTAGACTCATAAAATTAGCTGCCCCCGACATACATGTCAATATTGGTGGAGCGATTATTCCACTTATGGAGTCACACCTGCTTAATGACCCAACATGTTTTCAATTCGCAGACAGTTTTGTAGTTGGGGAGGGAGAAACGGCATTACTTACTTTGGCTAAAAACCTACTAACAGGAGAAGAACCAAAATCTGTACCAAATTTAATATCAAAGGTAAAAGGCCAACCATATGCATTTAATTTGCATTGGTGCGAGGATATAGACAGTTTACCTTGCCCAGATTTCGATGGTCTTAACCTTGACCAGTACTTATCACCTGAACCGATTTTACTTGTATCCTCAACTCGCGGATGTTATTATGGGAAATGTGCATTTTGTAATGTTTCAATGAATACCAGGAAGGTCTACAGACAAGTACAGAGCCAACAACTTGTTGCTAATGTAACAGAGCTTTACCATAAGTATGGAGCTAAACGCTTTTTTTTCTGTGATGATGCTATGCCACCAGTGAATATGATGGGAATCTCAAGGCTTGCAATAGATCAATTTCATGATATTACTTGGCAGGCAGAAGCGCGCTTTGAAAAAATTATGACTCCAGAATTTATTTCCATTTTGAAAAGAGGAGGGTGTCGACAGCTCATATTTGGATTCGAATCCGCTTCACAGCGGGTTCTGGATGCGATGAATAAGAATAATTCAGTTGAAAAAGATAGAGAAATTCTAGAATCTTGTTCTTTAAACGGTATAGCAGTAAATTTACAAACATTCATTGGGTTTCCAACAGAAACTCGTGAAGAGGCTTGGGAAACTGTTGATTTCTTAGCTAATAATGAACGGAATATTGCATCAATTGGATTCGCTATTTTTTCGTTATATAAGGACACTGCTGTTTATAAAGAACCACAATTGTACAATGTAAGTAATATTTCTTTATCAACAAACCAGATACTATCGACATCTTGCGATTATGTACCTTTATCAGGTATGACTCTTGTGGACGTAAAAAAGGAACATAAACTAGCTAACGAAAAATTGAACTCTGCTTACGCTACACGACATGATTATTTAAGCAAAGCAGTCGGTGCACATAGCCTTTTACATTTTTCACATTATGAACATAAGGAAATGTACCAAATATGGGAAGAAATGGATGCACGCAAAAGCACATTAAATTGTCTGGATACTCTCGATATAGATTCTCTTGTTTTAAGTGTTTCCCCAGATCTGATTTTCTCTTATTCTTCAGATCAAATACATGGTTTTAATCATCGAGTGATATGCACTCTTACAGGAGAACAATTTCACTTATCCCCACAGGAACAAAAACTCTTGGAACTTTGTGATGGAAAACGCACTGTAAAAGAAATTACATCTCTATGGGTGGGTGAACAGAGCCAAAATCTTGATGAGAATGTTTTGCTCTTGGTACACGCGTTTGCACTAATTAAAGAATTTTTCAGTAATGGCTTAGTGCTGAAGTTGAATATCAAAATTAAATGAATACAAATCTAAGAAAAACATTTATTTTTTTCCTTATTTTGCATCTTATCATTATCCCAAAAACCACTTTCCCTACAATTTGTCAGCAAAGAAAAACTCTAAATTTTAATTATGGTTATTCAAATTAACTACACATATAAATAGTGGTTTGGGAGTTGTATTGAAAAAATATCCTATAATTCGCTAAAAAAGCTATTTTCTATCTTTTTTATTGGAAAGCTGCAGATTTCATAAATGCAGATATCAATTTGCAAGCTTATAGAGTTAAGATGTGTAAACATTTTTAGTTTTTTTAAAATAACAAAACTAAAGTTCTAATAATTCACTAACTATTTAATATAATGTAAAGATTAATATCCTACCTTATTTTAATACCGATATCGAGAATTAGTTCCCAAGAATTTTAAGGCCTGCAGTTATTCTGATAATTTCAAGTCTGGAAGAATAAGTTTAGAAAATAGAGAATTTAAGGTCAAACAAATCGTAAAAAATCAATATGGTTGGGAATATCAGAGAATAAACCTGGAATAACAAAAAATAAAGAGAGGGAATTTTACTCATGCAGTTGAAGCTGGAACTTTTTAATATAAAAATAGGACAGCACAAGGTAATGTTCAATATTGCCGATGCGAAAGAATTGGGAGTTTACCCCGGGGATAGGGTCAGGATTCGCGGGCATGAAAGCCTATCTGCGATTGTGGATACAACAGAAGATCTGGTTCCTCCGGGTACCCTGGGGGTTTTTGTTGAGGTTTATGAGCATTTCAAGAACTGGGATAAACCTGTTGAAGTTGTTCCGGCTTTTCGTTCCAAGTCTTCAGCAGTAATCAAGAAAATGATGGAAAAAAAGCCTGTTGTACAGGACGAAATCAAGATGCTGGTCAATGATATTGTGGAGGAAAACCTTAGCGATATCGAACTTTCAGCTTTCATAACAGCTTCTTATATCCATGGGATGACTGATGACGAAGTCGAATGGCTGACCAGGGCCATGATCGACACCGGGGATAAATTAGAGTTTGACACTCATCCCATTATGGACAAGCACTCGATTGGTGGAGTGCCCGGAAATAAAATCTCTCTTCTGGTAGTGCCTATTGTTGCTGCAAATGGGCTTCTGATCCCTAAGACAAGTTCAAGAGCAATTACGGGAGCAGGAGGGACTGCCGACCTTATGGAAGTGATTAGTCCTGTCGAATTCAGCTCTGAAGAAGTTAAAGAGATAACTGAAAAAGTAGGAGGAGCCCTGGTCTGGGGAGGAGCTACTAATATTGCGCCTGCAGATGACAAGTTAATCAGGGTTGAATATCCGCTTTCCATTGATCCGTATTACCAGATGCTTGCCTCGATTATGGCAAAAAAAGGCGCTATAGGTGCAGATAATGTGGTAATAGACATTCCTGTAGGCCGAAGTACAAAGGTTCCTACAGTCCAGGACGGGCAAAAGCTTGCAAGGGATCTGATTAATCTGGGGCACAGGCTCGGAATGAATGTCGAATGTGCAATTACATACGGCTCATCCCCAATAGGGAGAAAAGTAGGGCCTGCGCTTGAAGTAAGGGAAGCCTTGAAGGTACTCGAAAGCATGGAAGGCCCAAACAGCCTTATTGAGAAAAGTGCTGCTCTTGCAGGGATTTTGCTGGAAATGGGAGGGGCGGCTCCAAGAGACCAGGGAAAGAAACTTGCGCTGGAAACTCTTAAAAGCGGAAAAGCCCTGGAAAAGATGAAACAGATAATAGAAGCCCAGGGTGGAGACCCTGCTATTACTTCAAATGATATACAGGTAGGCCAATATATTGCAGATATCTTTGCCTCGACAGACGGCTATGTAATAGAGTTTGACAACAAATGGATAATAGAAATTGCCAGGCTGGCAGGCGCTCCAAACGATAAAGGGGCAGGAGTAGCCATCCACAAGAAAATGGGAGAAGCTGTCAAAAAAGGAGATTCTATTCTTACAATTTACGCCGAGAAGGAATTCAAACTTGAAAACGCATTAACCACGGCTCAACGGACGAATCCGATAATAGTTGAAGGCATGCTTCTGAAAAGAATTCCTGGAATTTACGGGTTCCAGTAATTTTCTTATTTTGTTTCATTTTTTATTTTTTATTTTTTCATTTTCTTTATCTTTCTTTTATCTTTCCTTATTTTGTTTTTATTTAATTCTGTTTTATCCAGTTTATTTTGTTTTATTTCTTGATTTTGTTTCTTTTTTCTTTTATTCCTTTATT
>CAZFNE010000120.1:0-9520 GCA_964520335.1 uncultured Methanosarcinales archaeon
AACATTGACAGTTTTATTCCGTAAACAATACAATAGCCAGGGAAGATTCGCAAAAAAAATGTCAGCAAGTGCATATTCCGTATATATTTTTCATGCTCCTATTCTTGTTCTCCTTGCACTCAGCCTTCAAAGCGTAGTTATGGACCCACTTCTTAAGTTTACATTAGTTGCTCCTCTGGCAGTATGTTTTTGTTTTATAATAGGCAATTTTATAAGGCAGCTTCCGATTGCAAAAAATATTTTGTAACCGATAATGAATAAAACCAAACAATTAGTTAGAGAAATTAAAGGAAATAATCGACAAGTTATAAAAGAGCCAAAGTAAAATTGAATGAAACCCCACTTTTTTTAACTATCTTGAGAGTCAGAAGTGAGAATCGAACTCACATAATTCCGGGTTGCAGCCGGAAGCATAGCCACCCTGCCATTCTGACATAATCTTAGTTATTATACATGTTTTAATACTATTTATATTTCTATAAACAGAAAAGACTGCCATACAAAATTGTTTTAGCACAAATTATGAGGATGAAAGGAGAAGAAGTTCCGTCATTTAGAATTTCTTCAATTAAATACACAAAATGCAATTGCTGTTTTGCTGTTTTGGTATTATTCAGAAGAGCCAGATCAATACCTATTTTTCGGAATAAGCAGATCTACTTTTTAGCTCTCTTGCTTTTTATATTTCAGATATCAATAGGACTTACGCGGTTGAACTAGAAAATCAGTGGCATTAAACCTTTTCTGTCTAAATTATGAATTTGACACCAATGTCGATAGCTCCTGATTTTATCCCTCAAGTGCGTAAGTCCTAATCAAGATAAAAAACAAGCAATATTTGCCTTAATAATAGTATTTTTAACATTTTACGTGTCGTTATATCTAGGAATTATACATGGAAAAGAAACTAATAACTATTTCATTTTTAGTTTCAAATTGTTTGTACTCATAGTATCTGGACGCACATCAAGTAAAGAAATAAAAAACGAACAAAAACAGCAAACAAAGGTGGCAAAAAAGCTGAAAAAAGTGAGTTGAAATGTAAATTAACGGGAAGAAATAATTCAAACCCCTGGATCAAAAGCTGATTCATAATATCTCGGATAGGTCTTATGGAAATAAAGAAGCTAATAGATATACTGGCCGTAATAGGCATGGTTGCTCTGATAGCCAGTTTCTATACTATATTTGACCCAAAAACAACCGGGTCCAACGAATATGTATTTTTAGAGCATTATATTGAGACCCAGAGCGTGCTGGCAGATAACCCGGAAGTTAATGCTTACGTGTACATGGGTTATCCGACCTATAATGCTACAACCAGCCAGAGCCTCCTGAAAGCTGTATGGTTTCCCACATTTAACGAGAGCCTTAAGGTTATGTTAGGCAACGGCAAAGGCATAGGAAAAAACGCCTGCCATGGGGGAGAAATGTACCTTTATGGCGCATATGAATTACCATACAATAAAAGCAACATTACCATAAAAAGCGTTGATAAAGAGGGTACTGTACATCTGGATTATTATGGGAAGCCTCTTGTCCTCAAATCCGGGGATTCCTGGTATAATAATAGTTCAAGCATTCAGTTAATTCATTTCACAAACAGCACCGTAGACGAGTACATTAAGGTCAATATTGCGGTTATGGACCGTTTAAGAAATTTTGGCATATATACTAAAGGTTTGGAATAAATGGCAGACAAAAAATCCTCTAAACGGATATATGCAGGCATCGCAGCTTTTCTTTTACTGGCCATTGCCATATATGGAATATACACATTCGGCCAGAATAATGCTGAAAAGAGCGAGTACACTTTTAGGGCCAGTGTAACAAACGATTGTACCGGAACCCCCTGGTTTGTCGGGAGCCAGCAGGATTTTTTTAAAAAACAGGGTATCAATTATATGGATGTAGGGCAGACTGTAGCTACACAGAGGCCTTACGCTCTTGCTTTAGGGCAGATCGATGTTCTTGATGCAGACCCTTTAACGCTGGTTAATCTTCTCAAATCAGGCGTAAAAGTAAAAGCTGTAGCACAAAGCGGAATTTCGCCCGGGAGCGGAAACCCTGAAAAAGAATTCCTTCACTGGATTGTGCGTGATGACAGCGAACTTACCTCTTTCGAGTCCATAAATAACATTAATCGAACTATAAAGGTTGGTGTTGGAGCTCTTGGGTGCAGCTCTGATTTGCAAACAAATGCTCTTTTACGAAAGTATGGAATACCCGCAAATAAGACAGAGTATGTGGTGATACCCGAAGAAAACCAGCAGCAGGCACTCAGAGAGAATATTATAGATATCGCCGTGCTGCAGACCGCATATAGTGGGTGTGCCCAAAAGCGTTTAAATGCTAGATCTCTGGCAAGCAGCTCGGATGCTCTTGGAGAAGCAGGGGGAATGACTCTGCTCATATGCAAGGAAAGTTTTATACAGTCCCATCCTCTGACTGTGGAAAAATTCATTATAGGATATAAAGAATCAGAGCAGTGGTGCAACGAAAATCCGCAGGAAGCAGGCAATATAACAGCCGAAAGGCTAGGACTATGCGAAGGAGGAGCTATCTCTCACTATTATAGCGATAAAGGAAGTGTCAACGAGTCCCAATTACAGACATGGCTGGATGAAATGACAGTCCAAGGCCTTATAAAGCCAGGTGAATTCAAGGCTTCGGATCTGTACACGGATCAATTCAAGAAAGCCTGGTAATTTTTTATCTTCCGGCTTTATGCATTTAGGGAAATTTGAAACATAAGACATTTGAAACTTAAAAAAAATTTTCCTTTCTTTGAAATCGTTTAATCTCGGAAATTTTCCCTTTTCTTTAAAACAAATATACTTCGGAGAATAGCAATTAGGAATTTAAGGAGATATTGATGAGTAAAGTAAATCTTAAAGAATCGAATGTTCCTGTGCGTGAAATTCGCCTTGGCTCGATTACCGGATTTGAAGGGACTGCAAGTGAACTGGTAAGATGCTCCCGTTCAGGGAAGCTTAAAGATAGTGTAAGAAGTTTCAGCCAGTGCATGGGCTGCAGCTCACTTAACGCTTTTTGCCAGCTCTCAATGATAACTGATGCTGCAATAATTAATCATGCTCCTGTTGGTTGCTCAGGAGATTTTTTCACGTTCAATTTCGTTTATCGGGTAGGACAGATGGAGAGAAAACTTCCAGCCAGTATGGGAAGATACTTCAGTACGAATATTGAAGAAAAGGGTACGATTTTTGGGGCTACGCAAAAGCTTGAGGCTACAATTCGGGAGGTTTTTGACAGGATAAAGCCAAAAGCAATTTTCATAACGACCTCATGTGCTTCGGGAATAATAGGAGATGATGTTGAACAGGTTGCAAATGAGCTATCCAGGGAGCTCGAAATCCCGATTGTTGCATGTTTCTGTGAGGGGTTCAGGTCAAAGATATGGTCAACAGGATTTGATTCGGCTTATCACTCGATTATAAGAAAAATAGTAAAACCTCCGCAGAAAAAGAGCAATAAAGTAAATGTCATAAATTTCTGGGGCAGCCATGTTTTTGACGAACTGCTTGGCAAATTGGGGTACGAAGTTGAATATATAGTTCCTTTTTCTTCAGTTGCTCTACTGGAGCATATTTCAGAAGCTGCTGCTACTATTCAGGTCTGCCCAACCTTAGGCACATATCTTGGGGCAGCCCTAGAACAGATTTATGGGGTGCCGGAAATAAAATCCCCTCCTGCATATGGCCTTGCAGGCACTGACAGATGGATGAGGGAGCTTGGCAGAATTCTTGACAGAAAAACAGCAATTGAAGAGGTAATAAAGCAGGAGAATGAGAGAGTACTCCCGCAAATCGAGGATTATCGTTCAAAATTGAAAGGGAAAACCGTTTATATCACTGCTGGAGCTGCTTATGGGCATGCGTTAATCGCACTGCTCAAGGAACTGGGACTTGAAGTCAAGGGAGATTCTATTTTTCACCATGATCCTATCTATGACAACGAAGACACTGGTTCAGATGTCCTGGCTCATGGAATCGACACATATGGGGATGTAGAAAATTATAGTGTATGCAGCAAGCAGGCTTACGAGCTGGTCAATATCCTTTCCAGAATAAAACCGGATCTTATGATCGCCAGACATGGCGGGATGACCTTATGGGGAGCGAAATTAGGCATTCCTACGCTGCTTGTAGGCGATGAGCAATTCAGCTTTGGTTATCAGGGAATTCTTAACTACGCAGAAAGGATACTCGAAACGCTTGACAACAAAGAATTTGTTACCAATCTTGCAAAGCATAGTACAATGCCATACACAAAGTGGTAGCTTGAACAGAACCCATTTTCATTCCTCGGGAGCTGCACCAATGGCAAATTTTATTGAACAGCCAAGATTTTCCTGTGCACTTGGGGCGCAGCAGTCAGTTGTTGCAATAAAAAGAGCTGTGCCAATCCTGCATGCTGGATCTGGCTGCAGCAACAAAATTAACTGCCTTATAGGGCAGGGAGAAGGCTATGCAGGCGGGAATACAATCCCATGCACAAATGCCAGCGAATCTGAAATAGTCTATGGGGGTGAATATAGGCTAAAGGAAGTTACCGAAGGGGCTTTTAAAGTTATAGATGCCGATCTGTATGTTGTGCTTACGGGCTGCACGTCAGACATAGTCGGAGATGATGTAGGCAGCGTAACTGCAAAGTATCAGAATAGGGACAAGCCAATTGTATTTGCGGAAACTGGAGGCTTTAAAAGTAACAATTACATCAGTCACGAAAAAGTTGTTAATGCGATAATTGATCAGTATGTAGACAAGTTTAGAAATGGGAGAACAAAAGAAAAACGGCTTGTCAATGTTTTTTCAGTTATCCCATATCAAGATCCTTACTGGAATGGTAACCTTCAGGAATTAAAACGAATATTAGAAGGAATAGGGCTTAAAGTTAATATCCTGTTTGGCCAGGATTCTGAGGGTATCGAAGAATGGAAAAAGATTCCTGAAGCCGAATTTAACCTGGTTATTAGTGCATGGGCTGGGCTTGGGATTGCTGAGAATCTTAAAAACAAGTATGGTACCCCGTATTTTCATTTCCCCTATCTTCCAATCGGAGGAAACGAAACTTCAAAATTCCTGCGCCAGGTGGGAGAATTTGTGGCTCTTGAAAAAACGCAGGTTGAGGAGTTTATTCGAAAAGAAGAAGAAAAATTCTATTCGCACATAGAAAGAACTGCAGTTTTCATGCTTGAATTCAGATATGGGCTTCCCAGAAGATTTTATACTTTACTTGATGCAACTTATGCTCTCGGTTTTTCAAAGTTTCTTCTGAACGAACTGGGAATTCTTCCGGCTAAGCAGTTCATTGTAGATGATACCCCCGAGCATTTCCGGGAATCAATTCGAAAACATTTTGCTGAAATTTCTGAATTCAGATCCGCAGAAGTTAATTTTGTTATTGACGGGGGAAAAATTCATGAAGAAATAAAAAGAGACAGGCATAACAGCAGGGAATTAATCCTTGGCAGCGGCTGGGAGAGGGATATTGCAAAAGAAATAGGTGCGGATTTGCTTATCGTCAGCGTGCCGGTATTTTACAGGCTTGTGCTTAACTGCGGATACGCGGGATACACAGGAGGGCTCAGGGTAATAGAAGACATCTATGACCGAGTTCTTGATACTTATGGATAATTTTGTGTCTCCTCGACTATTCTGGAACTATTAATGAATGAGATAAAACGTGATAATTAAGATAAATTGGATTTGATATTTTTATAATACAGCTAATTTAATAATTAAGAATTGTACTAAATTATACTTGATAGAGTGGAGGAAATGCTATAAATTATTGTTGTACTGTCCTGTCGCCTCAAGAACAGCGGATACAGGAGGAACTGCAGGGAAAGAAGGATTTTGCAGGCAGGGAAAGAATTTTTAGTATCCTGAACAGCTTTCAAGCCCAGAAGCCCATAATTGATGTCGAGAGAGCCAAGTTTTTTACGGAATCATTTAGACAAACCGACGGTCAGCCTCTGATCCTGAGATGGTCAAAAGCACTTAAACATATAGCCGAAAATATAACCGTTTATATAGACAGGAGCCAGCTTCTTGCAGGCAGATGCGGGTACCCAGGCAGATATGGGATTTTGTATCCCGAATTGGATGGAGATTTTCTCGATCTTGCAGTTGAGCAATTGCCCAGCAGGGTTGAATCGCTTTTAGTATTTCACAGGCAGATGCTGATGTAATTATTAAAGAAATTGCGCCTTACTGGAAGGGCAAAACATTCCATGAGAGTTTGGGAAAAGCCCTGCCTGAAGAGACTTTAAAACTCACTTATGACCCCATAGATTTATTAAAATCAAGATTTATCGTCAATGAAACTGCATCCTTCCGTTCTTCAATCCAGTGGGTCCATGATTACGAAAAGGTGCTCAAAAGAGGGATTAAAAGCATAAAAGAAGAAGCACAAAACCAGCTTAATACTCTTGATTCTCTGATTTCATGAAGCTGTCCAGTCCCAGTGGTTCATCCAGATGTTTTCCCGCATTGAACAGAAGACAGGGACTGTTATCTCAAACGGCAGAATGGACCAGTATCTTTATCCCTACTATAAAAAAGACCTTGAAGAAGGTCGCATAACTGAAGAAAAGGCCATGGAATTGCTGGAATGCATGTGGGTAGCAATGGCCCAGTTTATCGACCTTTACATTTCTCCGACTGGAGGGGCTTTCAATGAAGGATATGCGCACTGGGAAGCCGTTACTATTGGCGGACAAACTTCCGAAGGGCTTGATGCAACAAACGAGTTAACCTGTTTATTCCTAAAATCAAAGAGGGAATTCCCTCTGAATTATCCTGACCTTGCAGCCAGAATACATGCCCTTTCTCCTGAAAGATATGTATATGAGGTAGCTGAAACGATTAAAGAGGGATCTGGTTTTCCCAAGTTAATAAATGACGAAGAAGTAATTCCCCTGCTGCTCGCCAAAGGAGCAACCTTTGAAGAAGCTAATGATTATGCAGTTTCAGGCTGCTCTAAATGCAGAATACTAAACAGAGATACCATTACCAGTGGATGTACCTATATCAACTATGCCGCCGCCGTTGAAATGACTTGATATTCGGGAAGAATGAAGCTTTACGGCGAGGAGATCATCGGACTGGAAACCGGGGATCCAAGAAACTTTAAAACCTAGGACGAGTTTTGGGCTGCCTATCTTGCCCAACAAACAAATTTCCTTAAGCATGCTTTTATTCAACAGCACGTAATTAACAACCTGAGACCTAAACATTTTGCTACTCCTCTGGGTTCAGCTCTGCATGACCTTTGCATGAAAAATTGTGTAGACTTGCATACTTCTTACATCGAAGGAGGCATAAATTTAGGTTATTTTGAATGTATAGGATATGCTACTGTTGTTGACTTTTTGGCCGCGATTAAAAAACTTGTTTTTGACGAGAAAAGAATCTCAATGGATGAATTGCTAGCTGCATTAAACAAGAACTTTGAGGGCAAAGAGGCCTTAAGGAAAATGTTACTAAACGCTCCCAAGTTCGGGAATAATGATCCTTATACGGATTCTCTTGCAAAAGACATTGACCGAGAATCCCTTGAGTTTGCCAGAAAGTATTCCAGGGAATTGGGAGTCCACCTTGATTTTAGACTGGTTCCCTTCACTTCCCATGTCCCATTCGGAAAGGTTGTAAGCGCTACCCCTAATGGCAAAAAGGCAAGAACACCCCTTTCTGATGGGGCATCCGCTTCTCATGGGGCAGATGTAAACGGTCCGACTGCTGTTTTGTTATCTAACTTCCACTCCAAGAATTATAATTACAGGGAACGGGCTTCAAGGCTATTAAATATTAAACTAAGCCCTTCATGCGTGGCAGGTGAACAGGGTACCAGGAATCTGGTATCTTTCATCAGAACATGGTGCGATTTAAAGCTATGGCATCTTCAGTTCAATATCATTAATAAGGAAACTTTACTTGCAGCAAAGAGGAACCCCGAAAAATACCGGAATTTACTGGTAAGAGTCGCAGGATATAGTGCATTTTTCGTTGATCTATCTCCAGAACTGCAAGATGATATTATAGCAAGAACAGAACATGGTTCCATATAAATCTACAAATATACTAATAAACAAAAATGCAAATATATAAAAACTAAAATATTTAAATATTTAAAGAATAAATATTGTAGATATGTAAGATGCGTATTTTGATACAATTTTGCCTTTTTTATATGTAGAGACAGTATTCCTTTTTTCAGGAGAGACTTCAAGTGAGTAAGCCAATCATTTTTGACAAAAACAAATATGGATACGTTTTCAATATCCAGCGTTACTCTTTACACGATGGGCCTGGCATCAGAACACTTGTGTTTTTAAAAGGCTGTCCATTAAGATGTAAATGGTGCAGCAACCCTGAGTCTCATCTGCATTATCCGGAGCTGGCCTATGATATTAACAAGTGCATAGGTATCAGGGAATGTGGACTTTGCTTAAAAGTTTGCAATTTAGCAGCTATTGAAGTGGACAGCGCTAACACTAATAACAATAGTAATAGTATTGGTAAAAACAATAATAATTATGATAATAAAATAAAAATTAACAGAACATTCTGCGATAACTGCCTTAATTGTGCTGATCTCTGCCCTTCAAAAGCGTTAGCCGCTTTTGGTAAATTGATGAGTATTGAAGATGTGCTGGGAGTTGTTGAAAACGATAATGTCTTTTATTCAAGATCAGGTGGGGGGCTAACCGTTAGTGGCGGAGAACCTTTAATGAAGCCTGAATTTGTTGCCGGACTGCTTAGGGAAGCTAAAAGGAGAAGAATAAACACTTCTATGGAAACCTGCGGCTTCGCCGAGTGGGATTCTGTAGAAAAGGTATGGGAATATCTGGATAACATTTTTTATGATATAAAATGCATTGATTCGGCTAAACATAAAGAGTTTACTGGTGTAGGAAACAAAAAATATTAGAAAACTTTGAAAAATTATGTAAACATTTTCCAAATCTCCCCATAACTGTACGGACAGCTATTATCCCAGATTTTAATGATAAGGAAGGGGATATGGTTGCTATTGCTAATTTCATTATTACTATTCTTGAAAATAATAATGTCCCTAATATAAAATACGAACTTTTAGCTTATCATCGCTTGAGAGAATCCAAGTATGAATTTATAGGCAGGAAATCTTCTTTAAACCCGGCTTTAACAATAAAGCCTAAAAAGATAGAAACTCTTAGGAAAATTGCAAATTCTAAATTGAACATCGAAGTGTTGTAATTTTATCTTTTGTTTCCCAGCTTTCTCCAGCTACGGTCTTATGTCCTACAATTCGGTAAATAAGTTGCCCCTCATTTCCATTGTTTTTTCTTCTTTTCTTCTTTTACACTTTATACTTTGTATTTTATACTCTTAAGTAATTTCAGTAGTTCGCTAAAATCTTTCCTCCACTTTTAATCTACCTCTATTTATCTCAGACACACTATTACTGTTCTAACTCTTAGCTTTCGTCTCAGCCATTCCTCAATGAAAAGTAC
>CAZFNE010000121.1:0-9507 GCA_964520335.1 uncultured Methanosarcinales archaeon
GACTTTCATCTTTTTGGGCATGTTATTCGAAGAATATCATGTGCGTTTTTTATATTGGTTCAAATCCAGATTTCAATTAAACAATTAGATAAAAACTAATAGTAATCTTATTTCTAGCTATTTTATTCTCAGCCAATTTGAACCGAAAGCATTGAAACCGAACCGCCGTCAAATCCTTTAACTGGAAAACTGACCTCTTCACCTTCTTTTCGGCAGCCTACAACATAGAGCAGAGGTAAATAATGATCTGGCGTAGGAATGGACAGCATGGCATCCTTTCCAAGGGCCATGTAGTTAATTAGCGGCTCGTCGTCTGCGTTTAAAAGAAATTCTTTTACTCGTTTTTCGAACCGAACAGCCCAATCAAAAGGCTCGACAGGATGCCCACTCCAACTGTAGGCGTGTAAATTATGTACTAGATTTCCACTCCCTAGAATCAAAATCCCTTTTTCTCTCAGAGGCGCAAGCATTTTGCCAATCTTATAATGAAACTCTGGAGGCTTTGTCCAATCAATACTTAACTGCACTACTGGAATATCTGCATCAGGATAAATATGGCAGAGAACTGACCAGGTTCCATGATCCAGGCCCCATTGATAATCAAGATTTACCGGGCTCGAAGAAAGTAGATCTCTAATGCGGTTTGCATGGGCAGGGGCTCCGGGAGCAGGATATTGAACTTGATAAAGCTCCTCCGGAAATCCCCCGAAGTCATGGATTGTTCTGGGGGCAGGCATTGCAGTTACAGCAGTTTCTGGAACATACCAGTGAGCAGAAACGGAAAGAATAGCTTCAGGCCGCGGAATTTCAGCCCCTATACGGGCCCACGCTTTAGTGTAGTCATTATCCTGTATTGCATTTATGGGATTGCCGTGTCCCAGGAAAATAACTGGCATAGTTTGGGTCATCTCTAAACCTCGGATTTAATAGCAAAGCTTAGACTTGAATTCTTATTTTCATTTTCCGTAGTTTATTTTTATCTCTTGGCTTTTTCGATCTCCAAATTAACTCTTGGTTCTTAAAGGCAAGATGTTTATCTCTCAAAGTGACTACCATCACAGAAAGGTTTGTTCCTGGATTTTCCACATCTACAAAGGGTAACCCGATTTCTAATTTCGTACTTTCTACCTTCAGCGGATACTACTGGAATACCGCCACGCACCCAGAGCGGCCCCTGTTCATCCCGAGAGGGATATTCGACAACAACTATGGATTTTTCGAATTCAGGCTCAATCTCCTTTTTAGTGGCATTATCAAGGATTACCAGCCTCCCCGAAGGGCAGTCCCACGCTTCTTCAATAGCATTGTTTCTAGCTTCTGGAGAATCAAATTGCCTCACAAGTTTCCAGATTCCGCCTGCTCGGACACAGAATCCTGCATGGACGCAAAGATGTTTGTTATCATATAGAGTTAGAGCAGGGCCTGAAATAACATTTGCGTTTTCACTAAAGGAATCGTAATCTCCAGATTCAGTGCCATCAAAATGGATCTTCGTATGCATCCCGTCACAGAAAGGCTTATTTTCAGAACTTCCGCAACGACATAGGGCATACCTTTCTTTTAAGGGAAATTTTTTGATTTCTCGCCAACCCCTACACTGACCTTCCTCATCATGATTAATCTCTGAAACGATAAGGGGAACTTTCCCGCTCACGAGATATGGGCCATTCCTACTCACAACTATCTTCATAGGGTTTTCCTGAAGCTTTTCAGGAATTTTATCTGTTTCTTCAATTTCGTCCTTCATGGCTATCTTGCACTCTCCTTTCTCTGAACTAACTAAAACACTATGAAACAAGATTAACAGCATTAACAGAATTATTCAAAAATTATTGTGAGAGAAACTATGTTTAGATTTCTTCAATTATTTGCCTAGCAAGTAATCTTAAATTTTCAGAAGCTTGTTGAAATCGATCGAATTGCCAGAACTGAGTAAGAGCTCTTCTTTTAGCACTTCTTTTCATACTAAGCTGATCTTCAAACCAAATTTCCCTTTACTCTTATATTTCAATTTTGATTTATTCCATTTCAAATTTTGGCAACGCTAGAAAACTACGAATTAAATCAAAAATGAGCAAAAAAAATAAACGATTCCCATTTTGGGAAAACTTAAAATTTCTGTGCTTGTGATTTTCAACAAATGACCACATGATCTATATTAGAAATATAACGCCCGCATAACGCATTCTCAAAATATATTCCTGCAAATGTGTTGTATAATATATTATATACGAAAAATATGAAAATACATGGTTGAGTGTATCATTATATTATTTTGTTTACCATCCTCTCTCTTGGAGAGCTTCTTCTAAAGGAATCATGTCTGCACAGATTCCTTTAATGCCTGCGCCGACGCCCTTTGAAATCTCGGCAAGCTTTTGCGGGTTATCGAAGTTATTTACGGCTTCAACGACTGCTTTTGCCATTTTTTCGGGGTTTTCAGCTTTGAAAATGCCTGAGCCTACAAAGACCCCATCTGCGCCAAGACGCATCATAAGGGCTGCGTCTGCAGGAGTTGCAACTCCTCCGGCTGCAAAGTTTACTACAGGCAGGCGCTGCATTTTTGAAGTTTCCATAACGAGTTCAATTGGAGCTTCAATGTCCCTTGCAACCATTATTTGTTCTTCTTTGGTTTTTCCTGCAAGAGCCCTGATTTCTCCCTGGATCTGCTTCATATGTTTTACTGCCTGGCTGACATCTCCGGTTCCGGCTTCTCCTTTTGTGCGAATCATGGCTGAGCCTTCGTTTATTCTTCTGAGGGCTTCTCCAAGATTTCTTGCCCCACAGACAAAAGGCACAGTAAACTGGGTTTTGTCGATATGGTAAAATGGATCAGCAGGAGTCAGGACTTCGGACTCGTCTACCATGTCAACTCCAAGAGCTTCTAAAATTTCGGCTTCTACAAAATGGCCTATTCTTGCTTTTGCCATTACAGGAATTGTGACCGTATCAATAATCTGCTGCACAATTTCAGGGTCTGCCATACGGGCAACTCCTCCGGCTTTTCTAATGTCGGCAGGTACGGCCTGAAGCGCCATAACAGCAACTGCTCCAGCTTCTTCGGCAATTCTGGCCTGTTCTGGAGTTGTTACATCCATAATAACACCTCCTTTCTGCATCCGTGCAAAACCCCTTTTAACAAGCTCGGTCCCATGTCGTAATTTTTCAAAATCCATATATATCATCTACAATGAGCGTCATCCACAAATTTTATAGAAATATTATAGAAAAAGAGAAATGATGGGGTGTCCCCATCAAAGTAAGATCCCGACTACATTTTTTAAACAACTTATTATCTTAGATCTCTGGAGGTCAAGATATTATTTTTATTATTATTTTATTATTTTATTATTTATAATATTTTATTAAACCTTGTCAAGAGCCTGTTCCAGATCTGAGAGAATATCTGCTATATCCTCAATGCCTATGGAAAGGCGTATATAATCCGGGGTAACCCCTGTAGCTTCCTGTTCTTCTGGAGTAAGCTGTTGATGTGTGGTTGTTGCCGGATGAATTACAAGGCTTTTTGAGTCTCCTATATTTGCAACATGAGAGAAAAGCTTCAGGCTGTTGATAAAGGTTTTACCTGCTTCTGCGCCGCCTTTTACGCCAAAACCCAGCAGTGCCCCGTAATTACCTTTAAGGTATTTCGATGCAAGTTCGTAACTCTGATGATCAGGCAGACCAGGGTAATTGACCCAGGAAACCTTTGGGTGCGCAGAAAGGTATTTTGCTACCTTAAGTGCATTTTCCGAATGCCTTTCTATTCTCAGATGTAGGGTTTCAAGCCCCTGGAGCAGGAGGAAGGAGTTGAAAGGCGAGATTGCAGCCCCCGTATCCCTGAGAAGCTGAAGCCTTATTTTGAAAACTAAAGCTACATTTCCAAGCCCAGGAAAAGCTGAAAATGTATCCCAGTATTTAAGACCATGATAGCTTGGATCAGGCTCTGTGAATTCCGGGAACTTTCCGTTATTCCAGGAGAACTTTCCAGAATCAACTATTGAACCGCCGATTGAATTTCCGTGCCCACCAATGAATTTAGTCGCAGAATGCACAACAATATCAGCTCCATGTTCAATCGGCCGGACAAGCCCTACAGCACTTGTATTATCCACGACAAGAGGAATTCCAGCTTTATGTGCAATATCTGCAAGCGTTTCAAAATCCGGGACATCAAGCTTTGGATTTCCTATTGATTCGATGTAAATAGCCCTTGTTTTTTCATTGACAGCATTTCTGTATGCTTCGATATCTGTAGATTCTACAAATTTTACTTTTCTACCAAACTTGGGAAAAGTGTAATTAAAAAGTTCATAGGTTCCGCCGTAAAGGTTATTCCCGGCAACAATCTCATCCCCAACCCGGGTGATAGCCAAGAGAGAATAAGTTATTGCTGCTGAACCGGATGCAACTCCAAGAGCGCCTGTCCCGCCTTCAATGGCGGCTATGCGCTGCTCAAAAACGTCAGTTGTTGGGTTCATAATACGGGTATAGATATTGCCAAGCTCTTTAAGGGCAAAAAGATTAGCTGCATGATCCGTATCCCGGAAAACATAAGATGTAGTTTGGTATATCGGTACTGTACGTGAACCTGTAGTCGGGTCTGGAGTCTGCCCAGCATGCAGGGCAAGGGTTCCTAATTTATAATTGCCTGTTTTGTGATTATCTGTTGTCATTGGAATTCTCTCCTTATTTCTACCTTATATCTACCTTGTTTTACCTTATTTTTCTGCCTTCTTTTCTGCTTATTTTCATCTATCTTCTTTCTTTACCTGAAGCCCATATCTGTCTGCAATATCTTGAAAAGTATCGACTACATATCGAACTTTTTCCCAGGAAAGCCCATATGTGTTAAGTTTCCAGACGCGCGTGGCACCTGCAAATTCTCCGACTATACCCTTGCTTGAAAGTTCGTCTGAAAGGAAGAAACCTCTTCTTTTATGTGTTTGCGCTATAACATCGAAGCTGTTAGTGGTATCAACTTTAGATAAAGTATGTTTTCGAGGATACTCTGAGACGACTTTACTCCCTTCTATAGAAAGCAAGCTGTCAATCAAATAATTTGATTTTCTTACTTCTTCTTCCCAGTTCTTTACCCGGGCTTTTACAGTCGGAAAAGAAGCCATCATGCCAAGCAATGTCGAACCCATTAATGTGCAGCCGAGCATCTCAACTTCTTTGACTCCGAATTTACGCTTGGTAACATCGCCAACTGCCTGTGTAGTCCTAAATACTTTTGGAGCCCACTCTTCAGTTGTTGCCAGCACCCCGGACGGAGCAGGAGACGCCATACTTTTGTGACCTGAACCGACTACAAAATCCGCACCTATTGCTTTTCCATCTACTGGCATGACTCCAACCGTGTATGCCCCGTTATAGAGGAGAGGAATGTCATACTGGTGTGCGACTTTTGCTATGCCTTTTACATCATGTTCATTGGCATACTGGTAATCGAAATGATCAATCATTACTAGCTTGGGGATTTTTCCGGTCTCGCTGATAACTGCTTCGATCTTTTCGGCAGTTGCATCGGCAGTTACAAGATTATGCTCGTTTAGAGGCACTTCTTTTACTATCCCGCCTGCTTCTTCAACTGCAAGAAACTCAGTATAATGAGCAAGAGCTGAAACTATAACAATATCGCCTTTTTCGACCAGGGTAGATGCAACTGCCTGAAAGCCTCGCCTTGCTCCAGGTACTACCCTGGCTACATCCATATTAACGAATTCGGCTAGTTGTTCATGAAAAGGAGCGATCGGAGGGCTGCTAATCTTGTCTAGCCTAAAAGGCTTTCTGCAAGCGTCACACGTGGAATAGCCGTCTCCATATGCTATTAGAGCTTTTCGGGCTTCAGGAGTCAATCTGCCTGCTGCCTGAATTGGCTGTATATTAATGTAATTCTCTTCTCTTGATCGAATATCAATAGTATCAGCTATTTTTCTTACCTCTGGCGTTCCGGAGGCGTTTTCGAGCTCATCCAGAAGTTTTCGGACCTTACTTACTCCTTCTTTAATTGAATGTTCTTCTTCAGGACTTGTGACATTTGGAAGAGTTTGTCGGAGAATCTCTCGAACATCTTCAAGGGCAAAAAGGGCCTCAAATGTTTTCTGTGTTCTTATATCCATGAAATTGCCTCTAAGCTGAAACCCGGACTCGAACCGGGATGTAATGGATTTGCAGTCCATTGCGTAGCCTTTCCGTCATCTCAGCATTTATTATAAGTTTTTACAATAGATTTTATACTTTATATCCTGCAGATGTACCCATTTAGAATTTACTTGTTGATTTCCCAGCTTTCTCGTTTAAAGCGCGAAATATTCGACTCGCCTTATTGAGAAAATAGTGGCATTTATGAACTTCTGCGAGGGTTGGTTTTGATTGATCTTGCGTCTGTTCTTTTGTTTATTCTTGTGCTCGTTCACCTTAGACTAGAGTTCTCGTTTATGGAGTATTTCCCCATATGCGTGAAGTCAGATCGGCATACTCGATTAGTTTGATCACCATACTTAGTAAGATATGTCATTTTTGTGACTTGAATCACATAAGTAACTGGCAACAGTCATTCACAATTGTGAAGTTCGTATTTGTTATTAATTCCTACTTCTATTTGAATCTTTTTTAGGCTAAATAGCACCTCAAAAGTTTTCTCGTTCCTGAGGTGCTTTAAAGTTAAAGTTTGAAATTAAATCTGGGTGAATAGCTTTCATTCCATTACGTGGACTCTGCAGCACCTTTATCCTCTATTCACAATTGTGAACTGATAATATACTATAATATTGATATTTAAACCTATTTTTTGAGGCAAAGAGGTCCTAAGAATATTCGTGGTCTAAACTGGAGTTAGTTCAAGTGAACGAATATACGTACGAAATTTGTATGAAGATATTGACTAAATGAATTAATTCGATGAAAAATGTAAATAGAAGAGGAATTATGCAATTGAAGCAAAAATCGATAATAATAGACGTTGTAACTCAAGCAGGATTTTGAACAGTTTTGGACAACAGTTTCTGATTTTTCGGACAATAACAGGTCTAATGCTGCTGATTTTCAGTCAGATTTCTTAAATCCTAAACTATAGTATCCTTACCTTACTTAGATTGCTTTTAAATCAAAAATTTAGGAAATTTACGCTGTATTTTTGAGAAACACAATAAGTATAAAACTTAATCTGTCTTATATGACGCATGCATGAGATTATTTTTATCGATGGAGGCAGCCTTCCTACTCCTGAGGGGATAACAAGAGAATGGATAAGGGCCGCAGCTGAGAATCGAAATGAGGACGAAAAACTCTGTTCCATAATAAAAGAGGCTTTACGGAGAAAAATTGAGTTAGGAGTACACGTCCCTACTTATCCCCAATTCCGAGATAAGATTGGACAGTTTCTGGATATTATAAGAGATGAAAAGAACTGTTATGAACCCTATGTACTTAAAGAAGAGAATGCAAAAATTCTTGAACTGGAGATAATTGACGAAATTGCAAAACAATATAGAAAAGAGACGGGAAAGACGCTTGAAGTCAGGGTTTGTGTTGCAGGCCCGACAGACCTGTACCTCCAGGCCTTCGGGACAAGGGCTTTCACGGATGCATACCACATTCTGGCTCTAGATGTTGAAAACTTTGTAAAGCAGGCGTTTAAAACTGCAAGAAATTTTAAAATCAAGGTCATAGCCCTGGATGAGCCCAGCCTTGGAATTAACGATAGGATTGAGTTTTCTGATGCTGACATCATCTCGGCTCTTACCGTTGCCTCTACATATGCCCGGAAACAGGGAGCTGATATGGAGATTCATCTTCACTCCCCTTTGAAGTATAAACTTGTTTGCGAGACTCCTATAAATGTAATAGGCTTTGAGTACGCGGCAACTCCTTCCTATATGGACATCCTTGACAGAAAAGTGCTTGAAGACTCTGACACTTATATCCGGTTAGGAGTTTCGAGGACCGATATTTCCAGCCTTATAGGTATTATCAATGAAAAGTATGGAGTTAATGCCTGGAAAGAAAAGGAGTATATGCAAAAAATTGTTACTGAGCTTGAAACTCCGGATATCGTAAAAAAGAGACTTGAAAAGGGTTTCTCCGTCCTCGGAGATCGGATAAGATACGCAAGTCCAGACTGTGGGCTGGCTTTTTGGCCGGATCAGGATATAGCTTTCAAGCTGCTTGAGAATACCGCGAAAGGCGTCAATCAATTCAATTCACAAAGAAAAGATTGAGAAAGCAACTCTACTACCTAATGAGTAATTGAATGAATAAAGTGACTATTCAGGTACCTTAAAAGAGTTCATTGATATTGATTTTAGCTAATAAGATATGTCGAATTCGGATAAATAACATAATTAAAAACGACTCTAATTAACATCAGTTTGCAAAATTTACTGACATATACTTCATATAATTAATTATGTAAATTGTGGCTATTGATGTTGATTGAGGGTGCCTAGATAGTAACAAGTCATTTAAATTTTTATATCTTATATTTGTTTGGTGGCCACAAATAAACAGTTGATGTTTCCCAGGGTATTCAAATATTTGAATTCCAATTCATTTTCTGTTTTTATACACACCTAAATTCCTGTACTTTCACATCTACAGAAAAGTCCCTAAGCTAAAACCCGGAATCGAACCGGGATAAAATGGATCTGCAGTCCATTGCGTAGCCTTTCGCCATCCTGGCACTAATTGTTCACAATGTGATGATAACATATCATACTCTGTTTAATATTTAAATCTACTTTTAAGGGCAAAAAAACCTCAACGTATTTTAATTTAGGTTTTAGGAGTCCATTAACCAATAGATGTTTCTCATACCTTCTTTCCATAAAGACACAATTTAGCTTAGAAAGTTGCAGATGAGAACTATGCGCCAAGCAGTTTTTTCTTGCAAAACAGGAAAAATAAGGAAATAACAAGAAAATAACAAGAAAATAATAAGAAAATATGTTTAGACCGGTAATTGAATAAAGCACAGAAAAAGAGAGACGAAGTTAGTAAATTTAATCAACAACAGTAAGATAAGGTCAAGGTTTCGGTTATATATGGAACCAGAGGACGAATTGATATGCAATCGGGGCTTGTGTAAAATTCCCATATAACTCTGCATATTTTTCTAAACTCATGATTTTCTGTCTTCGCTTGTTGATTATTTCTGAAATGTAGTACATATCGAAGATTTGCTGTGGCTGGAATTTTCCCGCCTCTAAAAATCCCTGATTAAGAATTAAAGACGTTAAAAACAATTACCAGCTTAGGGATTGGTCCAAAATTTAAGTCACATATTTGGGTTCATTTTTATTTGAAGTTTTATAAAAATAAAAACATGATATTGCTAGAGTAAGCAAAATTATCATGTGATCGCTCCTCTCAATACCCCAATGGTAGAATTTAAAACTTCATTATTTTCCTACTATCGAGCCTTTAGGATAGTTGGGCTTTGCCTTTTAAACTCGTATTAAGATCTAATATAATCAGCATTACCTGAATACTATTGAAATAATG
>CAZFNE010000122.1:0-9468 GCA_964520335.1 uncultured Methanosarcinales archaeon
ACGAAAAATTAGAACCGCCAAAAAAAGTAGCGGCTTTAAGAGTTTAAGCCTGTTCAAGACTACAAATTGTAATAAACCTTAAATCAGTTTTTATGATTTTCTGAAGTTCGGGGACATCATATTGTTCCAGACTATTAACTGGAGTAAACCTTAAATCAGGGCTCTTAATCGACTTTCGAGTTCTATAAAAAATGCATTTAACTGAAAAATACATTTATTAGAAATGCAAGCAGCTCTTAAGTAAATACTCTAAGTCAGTTTATTCAAGTTGATTTATTAATTGATTTTAATTTCAATCGGCTTTTCTTCAGCCGAACGTCTAAACGTAACTTCAAGTACTCCATTTTTGTAATTTGCCTGAGCGCTCTTAGGGTCTACTGCGACTGGCAGTTCGACATTTTCCGAGTAGTCAAAAGCCCCAAGGATTCTGATTTCAAGGCTTTGAGCAGTTGCACGCAGCAGAAGATTTTCCTTCTCAACTTCAGGAAACTCTGCAAGAACATGTACCATTTCTCCGTTTTCAAAGACGTCAATAAAGGGGTCTTTCATTTCGGAGGGGAAGGGATTCTCTTCATTTTGAGAGTATTCAGGAATATTTCCGAACTCTCGGAGTTCTGAATCTACTCCAGGTCTATGGATAATGGAAAATCCATAAACAAAGGGAGCAGACTCTCCCATTTCTTCCAGAAGGGCTTCGATTATTTCTTCCAGGTTATCAAAAAGTTCAGATCCAAAATCTTCAAAGAAATCCTTTCTTTTTCTCATGCCCACCATTATTACCTCTACTTTTCCTAGTGCTGTTGCACTTGTGGCACAGGCCCCCGGGATCACTCAACATTAATCGAGGTTCGGGAACTGGACTGCATCCGGCTAAAAGTAACTTCCAGAACGCCATTTTTGTATGTGGCTTTTGCACTCTGGGGGTCCACCTTTACGGGAAGTTCCACACGTTCGGAATATTTTGGATTTCCATCTATTGTTTCTATGTCAAGTATTAAATCAGTTGCGTTTAATTGAATATTTTGTTTCTCGATGCCAGGCATTTCAGCGATTACATGCACTGTATCTTCGGCTTCCAGGACGTCAATAAGGGGCTTTCTTATATCAAGAAAACGTTTTTCTCCTGTTTCCCTCTGTTCAAACATCGGGATATTGCCAAATTCCCGGATTTCAGGCTCTTCTCCTGGGCGCTGGGTGACAGAAAACCCATAAACAAAGGGATGCTGTCCAAAGTTTTCTACGCTCATGCCCATTGCCCTGCCAAGGCGTTCAAACATTTCGTCCATGTCTCCAAGGGGGTCGAGTCCAAAAACTTCATCGAAAAAACTCTTTCTTTTTCTCCCATCTCTCTCCATATTATCACTCCATTATTAAGCTATGCATTCAAACTTCATTATTATAGTAAGTGTTAAAGGAATTTATTAAATTAAATAATTTTAAACAATTATTTTAAGTGTATTTTAAGCAATTTTTATTCTTGAAATTAAGAGAGCCGGTAAAATCCGGCCCCCTGGAATTTAAAGTTTATTCAGCCGGGAAGAAACCTGGAAAAGTTTTGTTTTCGGTTTCTTTTTCTGAATCCAGAGGATTGGAGATTTTAGCTTTTTCAGCTTCTTCATCCTCAAAATCAGTTGCATATTTAGCAAAGAGTTCGGCGCTCTGTTCATAAGCTGTGAGGGTTTCTCTTGAGGTTGTAGGCCTCACACGGCGAATTGCACGCACAAAGTGTTCCTTTGTAATTTTTACATCGCCTGCTTTTTGCTCAATATCTTTTCTGCTAACCCCCGGAGTAACTACTTCCCTGAGAGCCAACATTGCAGCTTCTCTGCAAATGCCTTCGATATCTGCACCTACATATCCTTCAGTCATATCAGCAAGTTCTGAAAGATTTACTTCGTCTGCTAGGGGTTTTCCTTTTGTATGAATTTCAAAGATTTTCTCTCTGCCTACTTTTTCAGGAGGTTTAATGTAGATAAGCCTGTCAAAACGCCCGGGTCTCAGCAAAGCTGGATCGACCATATCCGGCCTGTTAGTGGCTGCAACTATAATTACATCCTTTAGCTCTTCTACCCCGTCCAGTTCGGTGAGAATCTGGCTCACAACCCTTTCTGAGACATGGGTATCTGATACGGAACTTCTCTGGGGAGCGATTGAATCGATCTCATCAAAGAATATCACAGTTGGGGCAGCCTGTTTTGCTTTTCTGAAGGTTTCCCTTATTGCGCGTTCGGATTCCCCGACATATTTGCTGAGCAGTTCAGGACCTTTAATGCTTATGAAATTGGCTTCACTTTCACTGGCAACTGCCTTGGCAAGCAAAGTTTTACCTGTACCTGGAGGTCCGAAGAGCAGTATGCCTCTGGGTGGTTTTATATTGACGGTCTTGAAAATCTCAGGATATTTGAGCGGCCATTCTACAGCCTCAATAAGTTCCTGCTTCGCATTTTCAAGGCCACCGATATCATCCCAACCTACATGGGGCACTTCGATGTAAACCTCTCTCATAGCCGAAGGCTCAATATTTTTCAGGGCTTCCCTGAAGTCTTCTTTTGTAACCACAAGAGCGTCAAGAATTTCCTGAGGAATTTCTTCGTCAATTTCAATCTCAGGAGTTATCCTTCTTAGAGCATGCATTGCAGCCTCTTTGCAGAGGGAAGAAAGGTCTGCTCCTACAAAGCCGTGAGTTACGTCTGCAATTTCCCCAAGGCTTACATCCTGCTCAATAGGCATACCCCTGGTGTGGATAAGAAGAATCTGTTTTCTTCCGTTCCTGTCAGGAATTCCTATTTCTATTTCCCTATCAAACCTTCCACCTCGTCGAAGAGCTTCATCAACTGAATTTGGACGGTTTGTAGCTGCAATCACAACTACTTCGCCTCTGGCTTTAAGCCCATCCATAAGGGAGAGTAGCTGGGCAACTACTCTTCTTTCCATTTCCCCTGTTACTTCACTTCTTTTAGGGGCAATAGAGTCAATCTCATCTATGAATATGATGGAAGGCGCGTCTTTTTCGGCTTCTTCGAAGATCTCACGTAGCTTCTGTTCGCTTTCTCCATAGTACTTGGAGACAATTTCAGGCCCGCTTATAGTTATAAAGTTAGCATCAGTTTCACTTGCAACTGCTTTTGCAATCATGGTTTTGCCTGTTCCGGGCGGCCCGTGAAGAAGCACTCCTTTAGGCGGTTCAATCCCCAACTTCTGGAAAAGCTCAGGGTGCCTCAGGGGCAGTTCAATCATTTCCCTGACAAGCTGAATTTCTCTTCTAAGTCCGCCTATATCTTCGTATGAAATGCCTTCCGGAGTTTTGACTTCGGCGGCAGATTTTTCCTTAATTACAATTTCAGTATCTTTTGTGACAACAACAGGGCCTGCTGGTCTTGTAGATGCAACAATGAAGGTCAATGGATTGTTAACAGTTTCAACTCTGATCTGTTGACCTTTGTTCAGAGGCCTGCCTTCAATTATCCTGAGGATATAATGAGCCCCACCGACTAGCCTCACAGGCTGGGAAGGGGCAAGTGTAACCCTTTGAGCATGTTTTGCCTGGACTTTCTGGATAGAAACCCTATCATCAATCCCCACTTTTGCGTTACTGCGCAGGTTTCCATCTATACGAATCTTATTTTCCTGATCGCGCTCTACATTTGGCCAGACGATTGCATATGTTTTGGCTTTTCCAGAGATCTCGATTATATCCCCGCTTACAAGCCCCATCTGTTGCATCAGCCGGGTGTCTATTCTTGCAATTCCCCTGCCTACATCTTTATGGTAAGCCTCAGCTACCCTTAAATTCGTTTCTTCAATCATTTCTTCTCAACTCCGGTCTCACATATTTTCCAGTAAGGCTGGTTATTTTTAATGCTGTATTCAATAAATCCCCTTTCTGCAAGGTCTATCAGATTAGCATTAACTATACTGGGGTGCAAACGCAGGTTATAACACAAGGCAGCTAAACTCGTTTCATTTTTAAGAAGTTCAAATAAAACTTCGCATTCCACAGAGCTTTTGGCTACTTCTTCAATCGAGTCTAGACAGTTATTCATCAGTTTTGTATATTCAGCCTGAAGTTGCTGCTGCATCTGTGCAAGTTCTTCCTGTTTTATTTTAAGCTCCTGAAGCCTGTGACTGAGTCTCAGGAAGAGAGCAGGAGACTTTCCTTTCTCAGGGACCTCTTTTTCATTAATATCAGGCTCTTCCTTTTTTTCCCTGTCAAAAGCGATATCGTGAAGAGCTACACTATAAGCATAAGGAGATACCGAGACTTCAAGCCGCATGTTATTCACAATATTGAAGTATTTGCGTCTCTGTTCATCCACGCTGCACTCTATAAGCCCTGCCTGTTCCAGCAGGCTTAAATGACTAATTACAGCTTTTGGGCCTACTCCCAGCCTGCCAGAGATCTCACTGACATAGCAGGGGCGGTTTGCAAGAAGCTGAATAATTTTCCTGCGATTTTCGTTCCCCAGGATGTCAAGTAATTTTGCTGGGTCCATTTTTCCCCCTTAATTAGTCCAAACCTTATAATATCTAATAATATTGAGGAGTTTTTATCTTTTTTAATTAATAAGTGTGCTTTATTTTTTGAGCAAATCCTGTGGAGTTGAAATCCAACCTAATCCAACCAGAAATTTGTTCAAGGATATTTTAGTAAGTATGATTGGATAGTAACCTATAGTTAGCATTAATAATATATAAACATTTCTATGGTGTTTTTTAGGTTTAATAAATTAAAGAAAGAGAAGGAGAAATAAAAATAATAAAAATAAGGTAAGAATAAAAAAGAAAGAAAAATTAAGACAATAGTGAAATAAAATATAACATATAAAAAACTACACAGAGAAGTAAATACATAGCAGAAAAGTAACTGGAAAGGAAATATGATTATTGATTCACAAATTTTAAAAAATGAGTTTGAATAAAAGCGCTAGATTCCTAAAAGAGATTATTTCTGCTTCTTTAATTTTGATTTATCTTTTTTATCTTTGTTTTGATTAAAAACAGAAGGCAAATGAAGGGCATAAGAACCTTCCTCTCTTATTGCCATAACAAGTTCTTTCCTTTCAAAAAGTGAGTCAAGGTTAACTTCATACGAACCGGGTCCAAGAATCCTTACAGATTCTACTCTTTCTTCTTCTGGTTTCTTTTCAGCTTCAGGTTCTTGTTTTTTGTTTTCATCCTCAAAAGCAAGAGCTTGATCAATATTTCTTACAACGTCATCCAGAGAAGCTTCGAGATCCAGTTTCTGTTCTTCCAGAACGGGTTTCCCCTGATTTTCGGAACCCTCAGGTTCCTGTTTTACATAAAGAAACTTATTCCAATTACAGTTTGGACAACCGCTTAGGATAACAGAATCTCCGTCTACAAAGATAGTTCCGCATCTGGTACATCTATGAGGCATGAATTCACCGGTGGGGATAATATGAACTGATTTATTAAAAGTAATTGTTGTCTGAGAATAACTGTGGGGTGAGATATGCATTAAATATAGAATTTGAATGAATATCCTGACTTCTATCTTACTATATAATAATGTATGATTTAATAGGGTAATGATTTATTAGGGAGCTTAAGGGAAAGGAACTTAAGGATCTGGACAAACCTTTAATGGTATTTAATCAATCAGCGCTTTAAGTTCTAAACAATTAGTCTAACTAGATATCTATATTTGTATTTGCTCTTGTATTTACTGTTGACGTTTATTTTTTATTATTTTGGAAGTTAACCTTAGATGGTGCTTCTTTTCAATTTCTAAGGAAAAATAATTTAAAAAATATCATAAGAGCTTCCAATGTTTTTTTCCGGCAATAGATTCAGGACTTATCCTGTTTATCCTTTCCATTTCTTCCAGAACCTCCGGGATTCTTCCTGGCTGGGTAATTTCAAAAACAACGGGATCGATTGAATGATTTATATAGAGACTATGTTTAAGGTCTTCGAGGCTCCAGGTTTTTTTAGGATCTTTTTTCATACATTTAGTAATAATACTGATCATATCTTCCATGAAGTTCCAAGGATAGACGATCCAGGCCCAATCTTCAAGTTTCTCTCCTATGTAATCAGGGTAGATCTTTGAGCACCCTAAATACTGCAATGAAGCGGTTCTAACGTCTATAGGGTTGCGGCTTTCGACATAAGCCTTAGCACTTAACATGCTTTCGCCTGTATCAACTATATCATCCACAATAAGTACTTTTTTTCCTTCCATTACATTGTCTGAAAGAGGATATTTTATATACGGTTCTCCGCTATCGATAGCTGCCGTTCCAACATAGTGTTCGATTTTCAGGCTGGAAAGATCATCTAAACCCAAAAAATCGCAGAGCACTCTTCCTGCAAACCAGCCCCCTCTGGCAAGAGCAATAATTACGTCAGGCTCATATCCAGAATTTTTAATATCGAGGGAGATTTTTCGACACAAGTTATAGATGTAATCCCAATTTGTAAGTACACATTTAAACGATTCCATGCAAAGGCCTTCCTGATCCAGTTTGACGAATATGGGCAGGACAATTGCCACTCAAATAACCTTTAAAGTGAATTGCCGAACTATATAATTTAATCATAGACTTTAATGTTTCTTTTCTTTTTGAAGCTGGCAAAAGTTTAAGAAACAAAAATTTTAGATGTATAAGTAAAAGTTTGCAGTTAATATATTTATTCAAATTTAACAGAAGATTCTAGATAACTTATAGATTAATAGCTTCGAAATAACAAACTTATATCAAACTATTTTTCGGTTTCCCTTCAATTTTTTTAGAAAATTCCCCTCCTGGAGATAAAAAATAATTTATTATCATATATAAATCGGGAAAGTGAGATCAATGGACAAAGCTCTAATAGATTTACTCTTCATGTCACAGAAAAGAAAAGATGTCCTGCTCCTGCTCAAGACTGGAGGAAAAACTATTGAAGAGATTACAAACGCTTTAAACGTTAAATCAACAGGTATGCTTCCCCAACTCAAGACATTAAAGGAAGAAAATCTTATTTTTCAGGAGAATAAAGAATATAAATTAACGCCTCTTGCAGAGATCATTGTTGAAAAGATGGACCCTTTGATTAATGTTCTTGAGGTTATCGAAGAAAATTCCCATTACTGGGAGGAACGAGATCTTACCGATTTGCCGGAACCTTTTTTAGAAAGACTTGATGAATTGAAAGGCTATATAGTGATCAGACCTGACCCGGATAATATCTTTGAACCTCCTGTCGCCTTTCTGGAGAATATTCGGAAATCAAGGAATATAATGGTTTTTTCATCCATATTCCATCCGATATTTCCAGAATTATTTCTTGAGGATGAAAAAGATAGTAAACAGGTAACTCTTATATTGACAAATCGAATTTTTGAGAGATTAAAAACTGATTTTGAAAAAGAACTTGGGCATTACCTCTCAAGCGAAAAAAAACAGCTTTTCATACACCCCGATGAAATAAAAATAGCTATGGTAGTCAAAACAGAACTTTTCATGACTGCAGATTTTCTCACTTTAAAAGGGGCTTTTGACCAGGAAACGTTGATAAGTTTTCAACCCACATCAATGAATTGGGCAGAGGATCTTATTCTTTATTTTAAAGACAAAGCCCGAGAAATCTAATTGTCTCTTTTCATTTAGCCTGTATCAAAATTATACATGGGAAAAAAGCCTAAATTGATTTTTCCCTGGAATTCCCTCCTAAAGTAAATCCCAAATTGTCACCCATAGATTTCTTTGTTTTAAATTAATTTTACTATTTAGTTCATACTATCTGGTATTGTGTTATAAGGTTTTTTACAGATAATTTCCCTAAACTACGAATAGAACTGAAGTTTAAGTAAAAGATAAATCCGAACAGGAGCATTTTTTCATAAACGTTTTACAAGTAGAGGGAAATAAATGAAAAAAGCAGGAAAAAGATCTCTGGAATATTTAAAAATTACAGTATTTCTGCTTTTAATCTGCACAATAGTTCTTTCAGGATGTGCAGATAAAGCAGGAAATAATACAGAGCCTGGAAATAATAACAATACCAGCCAGGAAAATGACACCCAAGAAAATAGCAGTACAGAAAGTAATAGTACAGATTACATATATGGTACTGCTGCAGTGGATACAGTCCAGATTTTAACCTTGGAATCTTTCCCTGTACAGATTCATGTACTAGCAGAAGGCTATCTTCCGGATAGCTGTACTGAGATCGATAACGTATCTACCACAAAAGATGGAAATAATTTTAATGTTACAATCACTACAAAACGCCCAAAAGATGCTATGTGCACACAGGTTATTGTACCTTTCAATAAGACAATTCCACTTGAAGTACAGGGCCTTAAAGCTGGTAACTATACTGTGGATGTAAATGGGGTTAAAAGCTCATTTGTACTTAGTATTGATAATACGCTAGATGAACCTTCAAACACTACGCCCCCAAGACAGGACGTAATAACTGAAGCTAATACCGGGACTACTATAAATGTTAAAAATGGAGAAACTTTTTATCTGCGGCTTAAAGAAAACCCAACTACAGGTTACACATGGCAACTCAACTTGAGTGAAGGGTTAAGTATCGTCCCGGGCCAGGATAAATATTATCCGGAATCAAATGAAGGAGAACATCCTCTTGTTGGGGCTGGAGGAGTCCATTTGTGGGAAATTAAAGCTAATACCCCAGGTAACCAGCAGGTAAATGGAATTTACAAAAGATCCTGGGAAAATACAACAGGTGATGAAAATACGTTTATGCTGAATGTTGAGGTTGCCTGACTATATTTTTTCTTAATTTTTTGTTTTAATTTTTTACTTTATTTTTTCATTTTTACTTCTATTTTTACTTTTATTTTTTATTCACTTCATAACTATTTTTTAATCTTAAATTTTACTTTTCCTTTATTTAGTCTGCCATTTAAATCTCTTATTAATGAAAGAACTATAAAAAGAAATTCGAAACATTTTTAGAGGATACAGATTTTTGGAATCTTAATGAAATAAATATTTAAAAACTGTCTTAAGAAAGATTAACAAGATCCAAAGCTTCTTTAAGATCTTTAAGACAGTTATCACAAACATATGATGTACCTATTTGTGCACATTTTAGCGCCCTTCGGGTGTCTTCAGAATTTTTGTTCTCAGGATCTCCAGAATACCCTTCGCAATAAGCTCCACATTTTACTTCGCAATAGGCCCCACAAAAAAGACATTTTGTCATAACATAAATTAAGTATCCAGCTTTCAAATATATTTCTCGAGAATTCAATTGACCTGTACTAAACGTTGGAGAAAAGAACTTATTATTAAATGCTGAAATTAGAAAGCTGCAAAAATAATAAGATATTTTCAAAGCAGATCTAAAAAGATTGGTAAGTTGAGCGAAAACTATATATGCAATCATTAGCATGTTGAGGTAGCTCTCCAAGATAAATATGCTTAATCTACAAACGCTTTAGCGGGGTGGGGTAGCCAGGAGATCCCGACGGGCTCATAACCCGTA
>CAZFNE010000123.1:0-4138 GCA_964520335.1 uncultured Methanosarcinales archaeon
GTGCAATTCCTGCATCCAGGGCTTCCCTGGTTAACTGTGCAATGCCTGATACATTCTGAGTTACGATCGCATCGCGTAACTTATCAAACATTTCTTCGTTTGCCATTTTTGTAAACCTCCATTATCTGTATTCTGCAGTAACATTAGGCACACAATGTCTCTGGACAATTGACCTCGCAAAATTATGATCTTCCTCAAATACTTGCCCAAGCTCCGCTAGTTAGAAAAGCATTTGCATGGGGTTCTATTTTTTTCACCAAAAATCCCTACAGCCTTTATTTCAGCCATTAGGCGTGAAGGAATGCTTTTACGGGTCCATTATCTATACTGGAGATCTATTCACTATTGCCATTTATTCCAGAAAATTTTCAGGATTTGTGAATAAATCTTTCTTTTGACACTGTTACAGGGGAATTTATTTGCTGAGGACTGCAAATTTTCTGTTTTCCAGTCAAATCAGCTACTTTTATCCCAAAATTTCCAGCAGATATACTACTGGAACTGCCTGGAATCGTTCCAAACATTCAGTCCAATTCCTAATAAAGATTGAAAATTATCCTATATAAACTTAGTACTATATTTATTTATTATATATTTAGAAAATTTTTAATGTATTTTTTGTATATTAGGCGGGCAGAATTTAAATGTCTTTTTTCCTCCTAAACTTGTGAATTCATTTGTAATATAGAAAAATATAAATAGTCTAATTTTGGAGTGTGAACTCCTATTTTAAGATATGATATAATGTGGCTTTAAAATACTGTCACAACCTGGAATTCCAAAGGAAAATTTTTAAGTACTCTATTTTTTAGATTGAAAATAGACATAATCTAAAAGGCTCAGTTTATAGGCCTAGAAGGCTTAGAAAAAGCTAAGTTTCAGTTCTTTAAAGAAAGAACTAATATAAAAAAGATAAAAAGTAACCAATTGAGAATTAGGCCGACGAAGAGCCGGCCTTTTTATTTTCTTTTAAGTTTGTTTTTTGGCTTTTTACGACTTAATACTTGTAGCTGATTGCGCATTTGACCATTTGTTGGAGATTTGCTGTTGGAGTCATACTTACAATTCCACAGCCTGGAGAAAGAAGGCCAACGCCTGCATCAAGAGCTTTTTTAGACTCTTCGGCGACGGTCTCAGGTGTTCCGTTCCAGAGTACAGCTACAGGATCAAGGTTGCCTATAATAATTGCATTTTCTACGTTCCCGTTCGCTGTTTTGATATCGACTCTCTGGTCGACGCTTATTCCATTTACTCCGGTCCTGTCCATGATTGCAAGGCCGTTAGTTGTATTCCCACAAATGTGGAGCACTGTAGCCACATCAAGCTCTTTCATTGCGTCAGCAATTTTCTTCTGGTAGGGAAGGGCATATTTCTCGTAGAAATCTCCTCCAATCAGCTCATAACTTGCTGTTGGGTCAATGATAGCTATGGTATCTGCGCCATTTTCAACCATTGCCTTTGCATATGCTACGTTGAAGTCTGAACAGAAATCCAGAAGCGCAGGGACTATTTCTTCCCCTGTGAACAGGTTTCCAAACCAGGCATCTCCATTAATGTGCTGGGCAAGGGAGAAAGGCCCTATCATAGACCCGATAATTGGGAGTTCTTTTCCGTATTTATCGGAAAGGATTTTTACGGCTTTGAGAACTTCGTTAACTCTGCCTTCATTAAGGTTATAGTTCTTGATTTTTTCCAGATCCTCTAAATCCTTTACACTATGTTTGATAACTGATGGCTGCTGCTTCTGGTCGCCAGCCTTTATTCCGCAGCCAAAAAGTTCAGCTTCAGCAGTAATGTCAAAGGGAACCCTTACAGCTTCAAAACCTACTACTGTATGCCCTGCTTCTGCAAGAGTTGCCATTTTCTCTGCATCATTATGGGCATCTGGCCAGTAAGCTCCTGAGGCTTCCATCTGTTCTAAAGTTGCAGTCTGAGTGAAACAGACGGCTGGCATTCTGTCAACCTGCTGTTTTCTTAATCTTCGGTACAATCGTTCTTTTGGTGTGTATTCTGTCATGTATAATCCCTCTCTAAGTTATATAGACAGTGTTAATTATCAAAAATACATAGTATAAATAAATATGTATTAAAATATCTTAATTAAAGGATATGTTATAAATATTTATCACTTGAACAGTCGGAAAAGGCCGAAAATTTAATTAAAACAAGTAAATTTGTTTTATCTTTAAATTCCTACCGGAAAGTTTAAAATATCTTATGATTCCTGCGTTTATATCTAATCTTTTTGTGTATGCATTTCTGCATTCCAAGCACCTCTAGGTTGATTTAACTACTACTAAACTCCTTCAAATGAGCTCTTTTACAAGAAATAAAATAAAAATTAGGAATTTATTATCTGAAAAATCTGGAAATCTAATATAATTTCTAACAGACTGTTAATTGCCATAAAGTAATAGCTTATATACTCGATAAGTTCTAAAAATATTACATTTCTTATATTCACGGATCAGGAATAAAGTTCCCATATCCTATTCTTTATGCCTATTTTTGGGCCAGCCTGAGATGGTATGTTGGCCTCAAATTATTTGGATTTCCGGAGGATTAAAAATGTATGGAATTGCTCTTGACTTGGGCACAAGTGGTTTTCGAACCCAGCTTATTGACCTTGAAACACAGGAGACTTTAAAAACAGTAATAACTATGGGCCATCCCCTTCCAGGAGGAAACGTCATGGATCACCTGGATTTTGCAATTACAACAGGGGAAGACGTAGCCCATGCAGTAATTCTCGAAACAATCAGGAGAATGTTCCTTAAATTCAATGTTGACCTTTCTAAAGTAGAAAGACTGGCAGTTTGTGGAAACCCCATTCAGCTTTCTCTTTTTCAGAATATAGAAATAAGGGACCTTGCTTATGCAGGAGAAAATAAACAAAGAGTCCTTGGAGTCCAGAATGTGAAAAGGGATGCTCGTGTATTCCCTGCTTCAGAAATTTTTGGACCCGAAGACCTTCCGAATTGTGAAATTATCGTGCCGCCCGCAATTAAGCATGAGATAGGAGCCGATGCTCTTGCCATGATGCTTGAAACCGATTTCCTTCACCAGTCTGAACCTGCACTTGTTACGGATTACGGCACAAATGCAGAAATGGCCTTGAAAGTCGGGGACAGGATTATTACAGCAAGTGCAGCCGCAGGCCCTGCAATTGAAGGGCAGGGAATAAGTTCCGGGATGCTTGCAAGCCCGGGAGCGATCTGCGATGTAAAACCCGAAGGCAGGTACTGGAAAATTATAGTCCTGGATAGGGAAATGGAAAAACAAAATGCATATCTTATTCACCCTGTAACAGGCGAAATCAAAGAATCCTATGGGTACGAAGCAATTGGAATTACAGGTACAGGAGTTATTTCAGCTTTCTCCCTTGCCCTTAGCAGTGGTTTGATTGAAAAATCCCCCAAACTCCCTAACGGAAAACTAATCCTGGGCCCTGGAATCGAAATAACAGAACAGGACGTGGAAGAAGCCGGAAAAGCCATAGGTGCAATTCGAGCCGCCCACCTGACTCTAATCATAGAATCCGGGATTAAATATGAAGATCTGGATTACGCATATATGTCAGGAGCCTCAGGAGCCTATGTAGATGCCGAAGCTGCCCGCAGGCTCGGGGCTGCCCCAGGTTATGCAAAAAAAATCGTGCAATTCGGAAACACCTCCCTTGCCCTTGCCAGGGAACTTGCACTGGACAAATCAAGGCTTGAAGAAGTAATCCAAATTGCAAAAAGAATCACTGCCGATCACCTAATGATGGCAACAAGTGAAACTTTTAACAGTTTCTATCTCTGCGAACTCTCCTACTGGACCCAGGGCATGCCTCTCGAAGTTTACAACCAGATGCTTGACCTCTACGGCCTCCCCCATCTCCCAAAAACTCTCGAAAATGTCACTATAGAAAAACGAGTCCGGAAAGACATCGAACAGGTAGGGAGCAGCGGCCTTGCAATCCTCAAAGAAATAGGCATAATCCTGGAGTCCCCAGTCCCTAACTGCGCCTACTGTAAAAAATGTGAAAAAGAATGCCCAGAAGGTGCCCTTGAAATCGTAGAACTCAACGACCAGAGAATCGCCAAATACGACAGCCAGAAATGCCTAGGCACAAGCTGCCGCCGCTGCGTAAACG
>CAZFNE010000123.1:4238-9457 GCA_964520335.1 uncultured Methanosarcinales archaeon
GACCCCGTGCTCCCGAAGCGGAACTCGGGAAGCGGAATTCGGGCGAGGCGGAACTCGGATTATAAAACAGAATACAGCATCGAGGCTGTTCCAAGTCCAAGGGGCTCCATTACAAGTTCAACATTACATTTTTCTTGAAGCTTTTCAGAGATTGCACAGGGAATCCCGGGGGTCGAAAGTACGCAGTTTTCTGAAATCACGCCTTCGGGGATCGTATCAGCGCAGGGGGTTGCTTCATAAATTCTGGAAAATTTCTTGCTATTATTGGGATCGGAAAGCTCGAAAGGAATAATCCCGAGCTCGGAGACTGCTTTTTCTAAAAGAGATTTATCGGTATCATGGCCATAAACCTTGAATCCTTTATTGACAAGGTGTTCGGCTCCTGGGAATCCTACTTTTCCAAGTCCGACAACTAGCGCCTCATTTGAATCAGTTTTAGTATACCTTGAAGCTATTTCAGCATAGATTATGCCTGTACAGGGCTGGTTATTCGCGATTTTTCCATTTCTAAGGTTATGGGCAATAAAAGTATTGTCATCTGCCATAAGAATAATTTCTGCTCCTTTTTTTACAGCCTCATAATAACCGCTTACATCGGGCATGCTTGTTACAAAACTATGAAATCCGAAATACTTCGTAATTACATCTAAAGATTCTGAAAAACTCCCTATGACTCCGTTTCCTGAGGTTACAGGTATAATGCCTACTTTTTCAAAGTTTGGGGTTGTTCCGTAAAAATCGGTGCAGAGTTCTTTTATTCCAAGGCCTGTAACTTTCTGGACTGCAAAATCCGCTTTTTCAAGTTGTTCATTAATGTTTTTTAAGTCTTCTGGGGTTAAAAGCGCCATTTTCTCACCATTTTTTGTTTAAAGGATTCACTGCTTATTTTTAGGAATAATTATAATTAATTGCCATTTTTTTTAATCATTTTAAGTCATTTTTGTTCCGATTAAGAGCTTTTAAGATTTTTAAGAATTTTTAACAGACAATCCTCTTTATTTTTCCTACGTTTTTTATTTTTTATTTTTTTATCTGTATCCATTATTCATTTTTATACAGGGCTCCAAAGCGTTCTTCCAGGATTGAAAGCCCTCTCTTTTGTTTTGTTTCGACTTCGTGCTGATCTTCTCCCCAGAAAACCAGAGTGAATATAAACTCCTCCCCTTTAGACAGGAAAATTTCGATTCCAGGTTCCTTATAAAATTCCCCATAATCATTTCCCATAGAAACTAATTGCTCTCCTACGGGAACAAGGTTGTCATTTTCTTCGAGCATAAGGTGCTGATAAATACAATATTTATTTTGAGGGAGAGATTTTATCTCCGTAATGCCCTCTGTAAAAGCAGAAAAAAGAAGTTCTATCAAATTAATTCCTGATGAATGATAAACAACTGTTGGGGTCTGGCTTGGGAATCGGGCATCGATTTCAATTACCTTGAGCCCATCTGGGCCTGATATAGCCTCTACGTCCATAATTCCTTTCAAGGGAAGATTTTCTGCAAGAGAGTAGGAAATTTCTCTGAAAGGAAGATTAACAGGAAGAGGAGTTACCATATTGCAATCATAAGTCTCATCTATATGAACCAGGGTCTCTTTTACAACAGTGAAATTCTTCCCGTTTCCAACAACTTCAAGCGAGACAACTTCTCCTTCCACATATTCCTCAATAAGCATATCAGGTTCGAGTTTTTTTAGCTCGTCCTCGTTGTAAATAATCCTTGTCCCGATACTGCTGCTTTCACAGGCAGGTTTTACAAAATAGGGAGGTTTTGAAGGTCTATCATCTGGGGTTGGGATGCCTATGGATGCGAAATATTCTTTTGATTTCTTTTTGTCCCTGCTAATTCGATAAGCTTCAAAATCAAAGAGAACTGGGCAGGATAACTTCTCTTTTATAGTATCGAGAAATTCAATACATTCAAGGTTTTCATTTACAGGAAGCAGTGCATCGATACGGCTTGAAATTCCAAGGAGCTTTTCAGGCTCCTTTGTTATGTCAAAGCATTGGAACTCATCTACATAATTTCGAATTAACGCTTCAGGATTTTTATCTATTAAAACAGTTCTTATTCCTGCTTTTTTAGCAAGATATGCAGCTTCGAAGCCCTGAAGTTTTCCTCCGACCAGGCATATCGTTTTCAAGCTAACACCCCAGGACTGTCTCAAACTCGCTCTGGTGTGCAGGCTCCATACCTATACTTTCAAGCTTTCTGAGCACACTCTGTATGTCTCTGTCCCTTTCTTCAAGGTCGCGATCATAGTTTGCAACGCCTTCAAGTTTTGAGTCCGAAGGTAAAATTGAAGTCACAATATTTGCCCCGGCATTCAGGCGATGAACCATGCCTTCAATGCCTTCAAGGTCAAGAGATGCAGGAATCAAACATTTTGGAAACATTAACCTGAGGACTGCTATAATTTTCAGCTCTGAAAGATTCGATTTTTCCGTGAAGCTTTCAAGAGGAGTTCCTTCCTGTGGAAGAAAAGTCATAACCCTTACCATATCAGGATCATTTGCTTTCATTCCTTTTAAAGAAAGGATTGTTGACTCAATATTATTCCCAACGCCTGTAAGAATCCCGTCTTCTATACAGTATCCCTGTTCTTTTGCAAACAAGCGAGTTCTGGCTCTTCCTTCGAAAGATTGCCCAACCCTTAGTTTTCTGTAGAGCTCAAGGTCATATGTTTCCTGGTAAAGGGCAAAGAAATTTGCTCCTTTTTCTCTGGCTTTAAGAAGGGTGACATCATCGATAACGCCCGGAGAAATCATTATTGGAAGTTCAAGCTCTTCTTTTACTGTTTCTACAAGTTCAACAAAGCGCTCAGGTTCTTCATAAAAATAAGGATCTTCTCCCATAGTAAGATCAATCATATGAAAACCTGCTCCTTTAAGAGCTTTACAGGTTTCCTTAATTTCTGCTTTAGTTAAACGATAGCGGTTAATTTCATTTCTACAATTGTAATAGCAAAAAGCACACTGATTTTTGCAATAGGTTGAAAAGTAGATGAAACAGTTAAGAAACACTCTATTGCCAAAATAGTAGTTCCTTACAGTTTTTGCAGCCGAATAAAGCTGTTCCAACTCTTCTTCGGTTTCAAGGGAAAGAAGATACTTTAGATGATCATCAGATAGCTCGAAGCCGTTGATGACTTTTTCCCCTAAACCTTCAAGTTCTCGAAGTGCCATTTTTTGGACCAAGATTTCACCCTCTCTAACTATATATCAACAATTGAACAGGCATAAGCCAAGCCGAATCTCAGTTTTTGCCTTTTTGTTATTATTTTGCCATTATTTTGCCATTACTTTGCCTTTTATCCTTTTTCCGGCATTTCTTGCCAATTAATTATTTTATTGCCTGTTCCAACTTTTATTTAGCCTTATTTTTCCAACTCTCATTTCGCCATTTCTCTTTTTACAGTTGATTTTGCCATTTTACGTTTTATTTATTTTCGAGACTTACTGCTCCACATTACGTTATTTATTATCAAATTCCTTATTTTATAGTATTTTATTGAATATATCCTATTATTATATGACTGGATTTATCGTATTATTGCATTAATAAACTGCCTTACTGAACTGCCAGTTCCTATTTACCTTCCTGCATTGTACTATTTGACAGATTTTTTGACAAACCCTGAAATTCTTTAAGTTAGAGGCTGGTTGAGATTCCATTATAGTAAGATTCGGATCTCGCTGCTCTTTTGATGTTCTTGAAATCATGCATAACCGTAAGCAGCCGTTCAAGCCCAAAACCTGCTCCTATCCAGGGTTTATCGATTCCCCATTCTCTGTCCAGAGGAATAGGGCCCACAACTGCTGAGGAAAGTTCCAGGTCTCCATGCATTACATCAAGGGTATTTCCATAGACCATGCAGGAATCTCCAATAATTTCAAAGTCGATTTCCAGATAGTCGAGGAGCTCCCTGATTATTGCTTCAAGGCCTTCCCTTGTACAGCCTGAACCCATCTGGCAGAAATTCAGCATGGTAAATTCTTCGAGATGTCCTTTGCCGTCAGACTCTTTTCGATAACAGGGCCCAATTTCAAAGAGCTTGATTGGGTCAGGTAAAACCTTGTCAAACTTCCGTAAATAGTTGTAGAGATTCGGGGCAAGCATTGGCCTTAAGCAAAGATTTTTATCGACTCTAAAAACCTGCTTCGAAAGTTCAGTGTCACTGTCGATTCCCATTCTTTCAACATATTCTACTGGAATCAGGATTGGAGATTTGATTTCCAAAAATCCCTTGTCTACTAAAAATCCCGTGATATCTCTTTCGAGCTTCCCAAGATTATTTTCCCTTTTCTCTGCGTAAATTCGCTGAAGGTCTTCTTTTCTCCTTGTTACAAGAATTGATTCAAGCTCGTTGAAAGACTTCACAGTACTTAATGAATTTTTTAACGAATCCTTATCTTTTGGAATTAACAGAGTCTCAAGCCGGTCTTTCTGACCTTTCGTAAGTTCAACAGCAGGAGGCTTCGCCTGGGTTGAAGCTGCCGGTCTAATTTCCTTCTCTTCAAGTGGCTTGGGGGCTCTTGCAACAGTTTTTGGTAAGGCCTTTTTAATTTTTGGGGTAGAAACAATCTTAACTGTTGCAGTACTGCTTTTTTCTACAGTTTTTGTAAGGAAATTATTGAGATCCACATCAGAAATTCTGCAGTACCTGCAGGTTTTCCTGTATTTGTTACGCCTAAGAGCCCTTGCTGTTCTGCTGCTTTTTGAATTGTTTGCGACAAGGTGTTCTCCGCATGCCATTTCAATATATATTTTCCGTTTTGAAACTTCATGATGTTTGATTTTGTGGAGCATTCCGGTCCTGGACATCCAGAGCCCGGTTGAAGATATCAAATTCTCTAATGGTTTTTTCTCCATAGTGTCACCCCTGGTGTAAGTAAATGCCTGAGGTCTCCAGAAAGAGTATTTTCAGAATCCCGACTTACAAAATATTAGCATAATGTCAGCAATTTGCTGGCAGCTACCCGGAAAAGAGAATCGACCAGACAACAGAAACAGTTTATAGATCTCGGAAAAATTTCGGAAAAGTCTTCCAGAATCCATAAATATTTCAGCGGAATGTTATGTAAGCGCCATTCCGGGATTCAGAAACGTGGCGGAAACCCCGGGAATCTAACCCGGCTGAACGGATTTAGAGTCCATTCGATCTACATGATCAGGTTTCCTCCTTGGTAAAATAGTAGTGTTAGCCAATTTTTTCGTTCC
>CAZFNE010000124.1:0-1935 GCA_964520335.1 uncultured Methanosarcinales archaeon
AGCTTAGTTGCAAATAAAAACTGAGCCGACAGAAATTATATTAAAATCAATAAACATATTCATTAAAGGGTTAAGTGATGTCGTCATCGGTATAAACTCCTATATTTTCCCTTTATCTATTTTATTGGGCTCAAATGCATAAATAAATTTCTAAAGTTGTAGACAAATAGAGAGAAGTGTTATAGCTGGCAGCAGAGGAAGAAGAGGAAAGAGAAATTTAAGAAAGAAGCAATAAACTAATAGAAAGGAAAATCATTAATGTAATATAAGTGAAGTAAAAACTTAAACTGAGGCAGTGCGCATTGAAAGCCTCAATGGGTCAAATCGGAATGATGTCGATTAAAATATCTTTGTCGACTTCTTTTAGTTTTTCTAGATTTTCATAATATTGCTTAATTGTCATATTCATACAATTAATTCTGTTTTCTGGTGTTCTTCCCGACAAATACTTTATGTTGTAAAATAGTGTGAAATTGTGAATTGTTACTGAAAGATTATAACAGCACTCGCTCCAGTCTTTCAACTCTTGTGGAGGATTATTATAATCTGTTTCAGCAAAATAATGTTTTTCAATATCTTGAATATAAGAGGACAAGTCGCTAACAAGCATGTTTTCATCTTTTGTTACATGTAAATATTCGTTATACAAAGCTATAACTTTTTCAGCTAGAGTAATTAAAGCAGACATCTTATTTTTTGTGTCGATGATAAACTTGTCTTTATCACTTACACTCTCTTCCAAAAACATTTTAAAACTTTTATAATATGAACTATAATTAAAATGGATATCATTTAACACTTCTGAATTTTCGTATAATCTATACCACAAATTTTTATCCTGACTTTGGTCAGCCCATGTTGTATGGCAAAGGTAATTGTTATTTAACAAATCTGTTTCATCCAGTCCAAAGTGACAGAATATTAAATTGGCGTTTTTTCCACGCCAATATCTTTCAGATATTTCATTGTTATAAACATCTACACTTTTGATTTTTTCGACAATCTCAAGATTTAGTATAGATATTTCTTTAAAAGAAAATGGTTGTTTTAATATTATCTTGACATTATACCTTTTTGCAATACCGTTATGTGAAGGTTCAACAGAATATATGATATATTTGTCAGTTTCTTCATAGATTTTTTCCATATAAAATGGATGAAATTCATTGATATCAAAGAATATAGTTCCACCCATATTTGCTCTGAAAATGGGGTTTTGCTGATAGGTTGGGTTTTGTTTATTCCAATTTTCTAGATATAGAAATAATAGCTTTTTTATGTCATAAAGAGATTTTTTACCTTCTCTAATTAAGTGAATATTTTTTATTGCTTCACATAAAAAACTCGTATATAAACTGACGTTTTTATTTGGATGTGCAAAAGAATACTGATTTGCGTTACTTGAAGCAAAAACAGCATATCCTTTTCCAGCAAATTCATTTACTGTATCGTTTATGTCAAAAACTGCTGTTTGATCGACGCTGAAATTGCCAGACATACAACTGTCTATGAATATTACTTTGTTTTTTGCTGATATTGCTTCTAAAAAGGAAATAATGTCTTGCGTATTCACACAATTATCGCTGAGCACTAAATAATGTTTTTTTGTATCTGGTTTTGTAGCCCCATGACCAGAAAAGTAGAAGAGCAAAGTATCATTGGTTTCTGAAATTATGGATAACTGTTTTAAGGCTGAATTAAAATCAGATTTTGATACAAATCCGGTATTACCACAAATTATTATATTTGTCGGGTCAACTTTTAGTCCATTTATAAAAGCTTCTCCTATAGCCTGAATATCGTTTAAACAAAATGGCAAATCATTTCGCTTCAGTACTGTGTAGTCACTTACACCAACTATTAATGCCCTCAATGTTGACATAATTTTTCCTACTTTTTGGACTATATTATAGTTTTAATAATTATGAAAAGTAT
>CAZFNE010000124.1:2035-9442 GCA_964520335.1 uncultured Methanosarcinales archaeon
ATAATTTTTCCTACTTTTTGGACTATATTATAGTTTTAATAATTATGAAAAGTATTCTAGTTAATAGTATAAAAATATTACTATTGTAAGAAGTCTTTAAATTTGAATAACTTAATTTTTCTTCGTATACAAAATCACCATGGATTTGCTTTAGAATTTTAATTGACTCAAGATATAGGTCAAATTTCTGTGACCCACTATAATATCAAGGTTACTTTGCAGGATATCACTGATTAAAATATTTCCTCAATAATTGCCTCATTTTTTTTCGTCAGTTACTTTCTCGGAGTTATGGGATTTTTGCAGGCAGTCACAGATAAAATCCGCTGCTTGCTGAACAATTTAAGAGAGAAAGAGAGGAAAAGGAGAGACTCGAAGCAGAAAGATTAAGAAAAGAGAGCGAAGAGAAAGAACGACTCAAGAGAGAACGGATTGAACAGGCTAGTATTGCAAGTAAGAGCAAGAAAGAAATAGAATCAAACCAACGTTTTTTTATACTCCAGGGAGGCATATAAAAATTTATTTATGTGTGAGGTAATAAATCCATGTGAGGATTATAATTACCTCCTGTATGCTTATACTTAGTCCTACGTCCATATTTTTTACCATATTATTTATTTTCTGTCTGGTTTCAAATCTATACGTAAGACCTCGTTGCTACAGTGTGTGGAAACTGTTTCTTACATGTATATCATGTGCATTATCCCTGAAGTATACGTAAACAGAATACATACTACAATATATAAATTTTAGTGGTGAACGGTGAAAGTATTTTGTAATAAAAGTATAGACTAATATAAAGTCAATAGATGATGAAAATAAGTTCATAATTATAAGTCAAAACCTACCCTTAATTTGTTGCTCCAGAATTTTGAACAGTAGAGACAGATCCTAGCTACCCTCTGCTAATAATTTAGCTTCTTCTATGGTTTCTCAGTTCAACGATGTAAGTACTATCAAGATCACGGAACAATTTAATTTTAAACATGCTCTAAGATTATCTGCCATTAGATATTAATTTTGTATAATCTTATATATTTTTAAGTATATAATTAGAGCATTATAAAATGCATATAGGACTGAGAAGTTGAATTGAAATAATCCTTCAACTATTTTGTACTTGACTTATACCTCAAGTGCGTAGTCCTGTTTATAGGAACGATTTCAGAATAGCGGGGGAATAACTATGGTATATGTAGTTTTAGATTACAAAGTCGAGGACTATTCCAAATGGAAACCTGTCTTCGATAACTACGGGGCAATGAGAAAAAAAGCAGGCTCTAAGGGCGGGAAACTCTTCCATGTTTCTGGTGAGCCAAATCACATCTGTATCCTCTTTGAATGGGATACAGAAGAAAACGCAGTCAGTTTCTTTGCATCCGAAGACACAAAAAAAACACAGAAAAGTGCAGGTGTAATCAGTAAGCCAGAAATCACATATCTTGATAAAATAGAGAATTTTAAAGTCTGATGAGGTAACATATATGGTACATGTAGTTATAGATCACAAAGTTAAAGACTATACTAAGTGGAAACCTGCCTTCGATAAACATAGTGATACAAGAAAAAAATCAGGTTCCAAAGGCGGGACGCTCTTTCATGTTTCTGGCGAACCGAATCACATTTCTATTCTGATTGAGTTTGATGCAAAAGAAAACGCGACAAAGTTCTATGAATCTGAAGACCTGAAAAAAGTAATGCAGGATGCAGGAGTAATCGACAAACCTGAGGTCTGGTTTTTAGATAAGATAGAAGATTTTTCAGCCTGATTTGCAAAAGTTCAATACGTTAGTGGAAGAGAATCCACTTTAATTAGTATTTTTGGCAAAATTTTATTCAGCTGAAAATATAGTACAATTACTTATTTCTAGGTAAAATTTATAAAAATAAGCATTTTTGTTGGGGAAATTTTTGAAATTTTAAAAACCCAGTTGTATATTAACCTTACACTAGCTTACAAAAAATAACTAAATACTTCGGACTTGCAGCCGTTCCTATCGGGTCATGTTTGCGTATCTTCATAAATGATAACGTACAATAATAGGTTGGGGTGAATAATCATGCACAATTTTATGAAAATGGTGATTTGTGTGTTAGCCATTATAGGGCTCGCTGCTGTTATAAAACATGTGAGCACAATGCATTGTGAAGAAGGGTGTTGCCTGTGTAATTGGTGTAAGCCAAAAAAAGAAGACGAAAAATGAACTGGTTCAAGGTATGGTTCTAATCCGATCCGTTATTAAACCAGATAACCATATTTGAAGGATTATTCTAGGCTCCTATATATCATAAGATATTTTTATAGCGGGCTCTGCGGAGCCCTTTAGAATTTTATAAAAAAAGAAACCTCTTTTTACTCCATTAGAAACATAGTTCATAAAATTAGTTTTTCAATCGGCGAAGTAACAGACATTAATAAATCATTTTTCCATTGGAAAGTATGTTTATTCTTTCTATAGGTTAGTCTGTGACCTTCCTTTTACAGGATCAACTTAGATAGTTAGACAAATATGGAATAAACGGGCTTATTATTGCTACACAATCCTTAGCCACTTGCATAAATGACTTATATGCTTTCGTATATGCAGGAGTCCCTTTAGCTTTTTCCAAGTCCTCAAGTGAAGATAATATTTTTTCCTTATTCTCTTCGTCTACAGATTTTGATATGTGTTCCCTTAATTTTTCAAATATATTTTCGTCATTAATCGTGTTTGTATCGATGTTGATAAGATTACCATTTGAGTTTATAGTTACAGGGGAATTGTTTCCAGTAATTTGAATAGTGTGACCTGAATTACCTCGAGCTCTCGCTTCATTGTTGCTTTTTAAAATTTTCCTTACATCTAATTGGTAGTGAGGTTGAGTAGCACCGATTCCTTTGCCGTAATATCGAGGATTGATTACTTCATAAATTTCCTGCCTGCCGTGTGGAAGATCCCTAATAAACCGATCTCCTTCATCTATAGCCACGGAATCGTCAGGGACTAAGATAAAATCATCTTGTACATGAGCAAGGAAATTCTCATACTTTTCTCCAGTTATTTTCTGTAAAGTGACTCTATCGTTACATACATGCATGAAATTCATTTTTTATCGCTATTTCTAATATCTTTAGATATTAAAAATTATCTTTTTATAGGAGTCTAATTCCTTTTTGTTTATAATTTATGTATAATTTATCCTGTCAATTTCACAGGTCGTTTGTGCCAAATCACATTTTTGAGATTTAGACTAATGTATGGATTAAAGCTTTAACTTATTATAATTTCTTTACCTTATGCTTCTAAGAAGTTTAGGAAGGGTTTAGAAGGGTTGCTTATAGTCAGTGACTTCCTTCTATCAAGTCACTGGTTTTAAGCTTTTTTTAGTCAGTGACCTTCACCTATCCAGGCATGTTTAAGGAGGTCACTGGTTCCATATAAAAAAGAAAAAAAAGGTTTTACAACCAGATTACAATTTATTGCCCTTCTGTTATTATGCCGTTCACATCGACGTATCTTAAGTACTTTTTCTCATGTGTTATCATATTTCCACATTTTGGACAAGGTTCGGCATTACCGTATTTTACGGTTTTTTTAAATAGATCCGCATTACCAAAATTAAACATTCTACACCTAACATAATCGTTACAAGTTGGACACCACATTTCTACTCTGGGAAGATCTTCCATCACATCACCTTATATTGCTAATAATTTGAAATTTCTTCATATTATAAATCGTATACAATAAAGGGCTATTTTTTTGCTGTATCCTTCACACCATATTAACATTCTCATATTGAAGCCAGTTACAGAATTAACCCAAATCCGCAAGAATTCTAGAGGAATTTAGTTCTTATATTAAAGAGCTCTTCGAGTGCAATTCGCGTGATCTCCCTTTATATCATTTTTAATTTCGTCTGTTTCTTTTCTCTTTTTTCTTTCTTCTTTGAGTTTAGCAAAGGGTTCTTTCTTAGTATTATGATCTTTAGCCTTATGGTCGTTAATTGCTGCCTGGATTTCTTTCCTAAATTCTGCTTTAAGGTTCTCAATCTCGTTCTTCAAATTGCTAATCTCTTCGTATAATTCTTCAAGTGATTTATCCAAATCTTGTACCTCATGAGCTTCAATAATTTTAATAGTTTATTTACTATAGTTATGTAATTATACTCTCTTAAGTTATAAATGTTTTTGTATTGTTTTGGAGCTATAAATCATTATTTAGCTCTTTTTTCTCAAAGAAATAGGATAATAGCCCTGAAACTGATTTAGTCTTCATAAATAATGTTTCCAAAAATAAATTTGAGATTTTCATTTACTTAAAAGATAGATTAAGTATGTGATTGCTAGAAAATCCAGGAAATGGGTTTTAATTATTCAAAATTCCTTAAAAACACTTACGATCCTTTAAATAAAAATATCTTAATAAAAAAAATCAAAAAAGCTATAACATATAAGATAATTTTCTATTTTCATGCCAGTTACATCTATTTTTGATCAACTATACATATTAGTTACATTTATTGACTCTGTCTTATCAATTGTACTGGCTTTAAGCGCAATTTATATACTTGCTACTAAAGGGAAAGCTGTAAAAAAACTTTTCACATTGCTAACAAATTACTCACTTCATAAAACAATAAATGAGTTGCATGATAAACTAAATAGAATAAATGCTTATTCTGGTGATGATAAAACCCCATCCGTTAAAAAAGAAATTATAAATATATTCCAAGAAGTCAGAGGTCAAATTGATGGGAATATTTTTTTAAAAAATGAATTTATAGAAGATTTTGAGGAATTAAAAGAATATTTAAATAATAATAAAAAATTAACAGAAGCTGATAAAAGGTATTTGGTTACTAAATTACGTGAAAAGTTGGAAACGTTTAACGTTAAGCTTTTTAACGATTTGGCAGGGAAGGGCGATGAGTAAAATTGTAGAAGCAATAAACTCGATGATTAAAAATAGTCATTTAATACAAGAGGTATCAGTTTTATCAGATTATTATTCTGGTAATAATATACAAAAATATTTTTTTAGATATAAATCGTATGTTTGGTCAATACAGGATAAAGAGAGTGATGGCAGCGACTTTGAATTAATATTTTATCCAGGCTATAATGTAGTTTCAGATGTTTTAAGTGATATAAGACACCCAGGATTAAATGAAGACGAGTATGTTAAGTATACAAGTTCAGATATTAAAACAAGAGAGGCAACTGAGTCTTTTGCAGACTTATACCGAGTAGTAAAAGGGAAATTACATAATGTTGACTCAGTTCTTGAAGACATTATAGGGGATATGTAATAGTACTCGATAGATACTTAGGAAGAATATTTTTTAGTGGGTTATAACCCACTTTTCCCCTCTTTACCTCAATCTTTATATCTGATCTTAAAAAACGAAATATTACTTCTCTTTTGCCTGTAACCCGATAGAATCACAGGCAATTTTTTATAATTATTTTTTATTCATGATTTTTTCAGATTCTATAATACCGTCTATCAATTTTCGCGTTTTTCGAGAAATAGGTTTATTTTCTTTATTATTTCCCTTTTTCTGTTTAGTTTCTTTTATCATAATTTTCCCCTGCTTGCTATATGTTAACAATCTATAAATAATTTTCAACAGATTGGATTTTTTGTGGTCCTTAATATGATCGACACATATATAGATGGAAGTGAAAAGATTAGGTGCTATCAGATACTCCTGGAGAAAAAAATCAATATTTTATCATAAAAGATTACCTGTATATCTTATAATCGATAACTGTGCCCATTGAATCATATCTTGTTCTGCTATTAGATAGTGACCTAGTATGATAGATTTTCCCTTTTTCAATATTAGCAATAGTATCCCAGTTTTTATTATATCCGCTTCCAAATCCCTTAGTACTATCTATAAAAATTAAACCTTTATCTGTAGTATTAAAAGCATTACAGGCATGTCCACCCCCTTTTTCAAAATCAGTACTTACCCACGCACAGTTATATCCTGCAGCCTCTGCATTATTGTGAACAGCTTCTGCAAAATCTGCACACACAAAGGTCTCATAATTATAGCCAATCTCATCAGTTTTATCCAACTTTAAGAAGCTAACGAGCTCAGAATAATTGGGATCTCTAGCATTTTTGTTGTTTATGAGGGTAATTTCATGTCCATCCGCACCGGCCCAATAAGTATTACTTTCATGAGGTTTTGTGGTATAAGTTTCAGTGCCTATAAAATCACTGCTACTTTCTTTCTCTACACTTTCTATTATGGAATCTTTGGAATCCATATATGGAATATCTGTAAAGGATTGGATTTCTTCGCCAGCTTCAGCAGTTATATAGTTACCGGCTTCCAGTTTTATATAATTAAATCCATCGACAGCCTTATTTTGTATGTCAATATTGTCCCCCACAAATCCGGTTATTAAACAACTAATGAAAAGTAATTGCCATGTAAAAGTGGATTTTCTTTTTTTTATATGCAGTTTATTTTTTCTGTGTTAGAACTTTCATTCTGATTCTCTTTCAAGATTGCATCAGCAATATCATCTATTATAGTCTGAATTGATTATATCTTCACTTATTATTATTTGAAAAACAGTTCTTGCAATATTATTCTAAAATGTTATTGGCTCCCCAGGTTCATCTTTTATTTCATCCATAGTTCTCTTGTCATAAACCAACCTCTGTTTAGGCTTTCTCTTTCTAATTTTGGTTTTATAATCACTTGAGAACTAGCCTGAAGGTTCTTGGGTCCATAGCATTTTTTTTCTGACAATGCACGCATTTAGTCTCAAGGTGCTTTCCGCAAGTAAGGCTTTTTCAACCTAGCGTGCTCCCCATTAATCACCTGTAAACTTTATTCCCCACTTAAAAGCGCGTCAGATTCACACAAATATTTTACTAAAACATAAATAGTATTAGATAGGAAATAGGTTATTGTTTGCTTGTAAGTGTTTGAAATCCAATCTGTAATCATTTCATCTACGACCAGTATGAAAACAAAAATATTAATCGCTTACAGGCAAACCCTCCCTTCGAACTCTATTTTATTTGTGTATTTAACAACTGTTAAATACTTTTGAAACAGATAAAATATTGTGGGATCAATCAAACCCACCATGTGATATCCCAAAGGGTGGGGTTATCGGCTATCACCCACCCTGGACACATATTTTTCCATACCTCAGTTTCTTCCTGGGGGCTTCAATCCTCATTTTCACACCGATAACAGTAAATACCAGCTTTTCGATAAACTTATAATTGGGGAAATCATTATAGGTCACTCGAAAATCCTTCAAATTGGTAAATGGCCTTAAATCTCTTGTTATCACTGGAAACGCTTTAATATGGTTGTTATTATTTGCCGTAAACTGTCATTATTTATTAAAGTGCCTTACATGCCAGAATTACCTTATTTGCCTTAAAA
>CAZFNE010000125.1:0-9342 GCA_964520335.1 uncultured Methanosarcinales archaeon
AGTAAGCAGATTAAGAAATGGTAAGAAGTTTCAGAACTTCTTCTTCATTTCCATCCATTATCTTTATTCTTTTTTCTTTGGCTCAATATAAATTGCAGGCCTGAGAGGTTCTGCAAACCTGGATTTCTTTTCAGGGTCGAAAGCAGGAGAATCTGCACTGTAAACTTCAACAGGGCAGCCAATTTCCTTTTCAAGGAAAAGAACCGCTTCATTCAAAAGGGCCTGCTCGTCAAGGCATGAGAAGGCAAACATCTGGTACCGATCTCCACCTCCACTCTTGAATTCAGGAATAAGCTTCTGCACAAACTTCGGAATATCCTTCCCGAAGCGTTTCAGCTCAGGATTGGCCATAAGAGCTTTAATAAGGGTGCCTACTTCAAGCTCAGTTTCACTCTGCATCTCACAGGCGCATTTCACCACGGCTCCTTTCCAGGCAGGAGCAGTATACAAGTGAACCTTCTCAGGAGTCATTTTAGTAACCCTGATGATTTCCTCAATATCTTCCAGGGTGCCCTTTATTATTTCTTCTGCAAGTTCTGCTCCTTCGTCTATAAGGTCTTCATTGTAAAGAGGATACTGTGCAAGAGAAATTGCATCCTCATGGCCCATAGCTTCCCAGATTTCTTCGCAAAGATGCGGGGTAAATGGAGTCATCAGCCTGACCCAGTTATCCAGCACGTAATAGAGCAGGTTTTCTCCGCCTCTTCTCTGGTACCATTTTACGTCATTTATAAGCAGGAAGAAGGAATTCTGGATTGCTTCCCTGGTCTGGATGCAGTCAAGTGCATTATTGGTATCCCGAATATAATCCTGCATTCTTGAGAGCATCCAGTGGTCAATCTGTTTGAGTCCGGCACTGAGGGCTGGCCGTTTCCCGCTCTCGATAACATCTTTTGCGAAGGAATAGAACCTATCTACCTGCCTTCTTGCGGAATCGATTCCTGTTTTCTGCCAGTCTGCATCCTGGGTCTGTTCGGCAGTGGAAAGGATATACATCCTTGTTATATCTGCTCCGTAGCTTTCGACTGCACTTTCCATAGTAAGGATTGGGCCTTTGGACTTACTCATCTTCTGGCCTTCAAGAGATACGAAGCCGTTTACTGCAAGGGCTTTTGGCCAATATTCTTCTTCAAAGAGGGCTACATGATGGAAGAGGAAGAAGAGCAGGTGGTTCGGGACAAGGTCTTTTCCTGAAGAGCGAAGGTCCACAGGATACCAGTAATTGAAATCGCTTCGGATCTCTTCAAGGAGTTCTGGGGCCAGTCCGGTTTCTACGGAAACTGATTCGGCATCCCCTTTTCTGAAAAGGACATAGTCAAAGAAGGATAAGGTGAGCTGTTCCAGGCCCAGGTCGCCTCTTTCAATGAATTTTGCGATAATGTAATAGCACATATAAATTGTCGAATCTCCGAGGGATTCGATCAGCCACTCCTTATCAACGGGCAGCCGGGTCCCAAGCCCTTTCCTGCGTGCACAGGCTTTATCCTTTAGCCAGTCAACTTTATTTTCAAATTCAATCCTGTATTCGGCAGGAATGATTCGCATTTCATCAAGGCATCTATAGACTTTAGCCTTCCATTCGGGGCTTGAATAGTTCAGGAACCACTGGCCTTTTACCATATTGACAACACAGGGAGTGCCGCAGCGGCAGACAACAGGCTCGCTGAATTCGTAAAAAGTTTCTCCCTTGTTTGCACTGATGAGGTCTCTTGTAAGGATATCCTTGATTTTCGAGACCGGATATCCCTTGTATTTTCCGGTAATTTCCTTGAGAACCCCGCCGTGGAATTCTCTTCTGTATACGATTTTTGTGGCTTCCTCGGCTTTAGGGTCTTTCTGGTTCCCGATTTCCATATTTTCTACGATTTCTTTTGCCGGGAATTCCCCAAATTCAGGCACCTGGATAAGGGAGATTAGCTTGATTTTCCTGAGGTCTTCAGTTATCCCGTATTCGCTTAGATCTACATCGTAAAGGTCGCGGAGAGCCAGGTAGTCAAAAGGTGCATGGGCTGGCACGCTCATTACTATTCCGCTTCCGTTCTCAGGCTTTACAAAAGCAGCAGGAAGGGAAATTATTTCATCTCCGGTCACGGGGTTCGTAACTTTGATTCCGATTATGGATTTTGCAGGCACATCTTCAATATATTCAACTGTCCTGTCCGTAAAGGTAAGTTTCCGGAAAGCTTCCTTGCTTACAACCCAGAACTCTTCTATCCCGTCTTTTTCAACCTTTGCTTTTACGTAAACTGCATCGGGATTGACCCAGAGGTTAGTCACTCCAAAAGTTGTTTCGGGCCTGAGGGTAGCACAGGGCAGCACCAGGTCTTTGTATTTGAATTTAATAAGAGTAAATTCAACAATAGTTGCCTCTTCCCCATGCAGGATATCGTGGTCCTCAACGGGGTTATTGTCATTCGGGCACCATTTTACGGGGTGGGAACCCTTGACTATAAGCCCTTTTTCTTCAAGCCGGATGTACTGCCATTCTATGAATTTCTTATATGTTTCATCTGTGGTTGTGAACTTTCGTCTCCAGTCAATGGAGTAGCCAATCATGCGCATGGCTTTTTCTGATTCAAGTTTGAAGTAATCAACAATTTTTTCCGGAGTTTCCAGAGTCGGCAGGATATCCCCTGGAATCCCGTGAAGGCGTTCATAGACATCCATAGTCTGCGGATCCCGGCTTGCAATTAATTCCGCAAGCCCCACAATTGGGGTGCCTGTTACATGAAAGCCCATCGGGTAGAGTACATTGTATCCGAGCATCCTTTTATGCCTGGCCACAACGTCTCCGATTGTAAAGGTTCGGGTATGCCCTGCATGCAGGTTCCCGTTAAGGTAAGGGTAAGGGATAGTTATGAAGAATTTTTCCCGTTTATCGGGCTCAGCCTGGAAAATCCGGCTTTCATCCCATTTTTTCTGCCATTTCTTTTCGATCTCATGCGGTTTATAATCCTGCTCCATTCGCTTCACGCCCACAAATTCCTGAGATTAAGAATCTTAAGTAAGAATCTTAAGTAAGAATCTTAAATAAGGGTATTAAATATAGGATAATTAGGTTATTCGTTTTCGGTTCTCATTATTCATTTTTCTTCCCAAAAATGGCTTCCCGAATAGCTTCGATGTTTGCGTCCACTATAGTCGGCTCTTCGCAGACATCTATTACGGTTTGCGGATCTTTAAGAAGGTGTCCTGTAGTAATGCAGACAACTGTCTCATCTTTATCTATTACTCCCATTTCGACGAGTTTCTTAAGTCCTGCAACGGATGCTGCGCTTGCAGGTTCTACTCCTATTCCCTCAAGCCTTGCAAGGTCTTTCTGGGCTGCAAGGATTTCTTCATCGCTTACTGTTTCTGCAGTTCCCCCTGATTCCCGGATAGCATTTAAGGCTTTTACTGCATTAACAGGATTTCCAATTCTTATTGCAGTTGCAACGGTTTCCGGCTCTTCTTCAGGCGTAATTTCAGGAGCTCCACTTTTTATAGCCCTTACTATCGGACAGGCTCCTTCGGCCTGGATTCCTGTCATCTTTGGCACAGAATCCGTGATCCCAAGCTTTTTAAATTCTTTTAAGCCCTTATAGATAGCTGTAATATTTCCCGCGTTTCCTACAGGCAGTACAATCCTGTCAGGTACTTTGAAGCCTAGCTGGTCTGCAATTTCAAACCCGATAGTTTTCTGGCCTTCGAGCCTGTACGGGTTAATTGAGTTTAAAAGATAGATCTTTTCCTGAAGGCAGAGTGTACGCACAAGAGCAAGTGCATCATCGAAATTTCCACGGATACTGAGAACTTTTGCCCCGTGCATAAGGGCCTGGGCAATTTTTCCAAGAGCTACTTTTCCTGAAGGAAGCAGTACTATAACCGGAATTCCTGCTTTTGCCCCATAGATTGCAAGTGCAGCCGACGTGTTTCCTGTAGAGGCGCAGGCTACAGTACTCATTCCGAGCTCAAGGGCTTTTGTAACTCCTACAGTCATTCCCCTATCTTTAAAAGAGCCTGTAGGGTTCATTCCTTCGTGTTTTACGTAAAGGTTTTTGATTCCTATTTTTTCGCCTAGCCTGTCGCATTTGTATAAAGGTGTCCCTCCTTCTTTGATAGTAACAGGTTCCCTTTCTACAGGCAGGAGTTTAGCATACTTCCAGACTGAGGGACATTCGGTTTTTAATTTCTGCATGTCGATTTTTATTGAGGAATAATCATAAATAACGTCAAGCAGCCCATCACATTTGCTGCATGTATAAATTACTTCATCCTTCGAATACTCTGCACCGCATTCGATACATTTTAAATAATACATTAAATTGCTCCTGTATTTTGTACGTTTATTTGATGCGTTTAGCGCTTATTTAATCTTTTATAAGTTCAGGTCGTTTGGGTAGATCCTTTTAGAATTTGGATGAGGTTTCAAATTTTATTGAATTATATTAATTCATCTGAAATTTTTCCGGGTTTCGGCCCACATAATCTGGATTTCGAACTAGTATAATATTAGAGTTTAATAATATTTTGTATCCTTAACAATCTATTTGCTTTTAAATTCTCCTGTGTCCAGTCCTGAACTTTATTTTTATACTTATCAGGGATGTTTGAAAACAAAATTTCGATAAATAAATTTCGATAAATAAAGAACAGAAGAAAAATATTAAAACTAAATTCAGTCAAATTTATACTCTTTTACTTCTTTGCTAAGGAAATATCCAAGAATCGTCCGAATAAGGATGACCATACCTAAAATCAAAAGGTCTTGTTCTGTGGGGTTTCTCAAAGTTGCAAGTATTGCAACAACAATATAAAATTCAAGCCCGAAGAGGATTTTTGTGGTGAGTTCATTTCTAATTTTTTGCAATTTGTAAGCTTTCCTGAATGCTTCCGAGAAAAAAACCTGGAATGTTGCTTTCAAGCCAGAGTATATTATGATAGCTGTACCTACCACTTCAAAAAACCCTTCAAATACCTGTATGAATATAGTGAAGAATTCCAGAACCATTTTTACGCCTCAGAACAATTTCCTGTCTTGGTTAGATCGGCTTCTCCTGTTTCTTTACTGAGGAAATAACTGAGAATAGTTCGGATTATTACAATTGCTCCAACAACCAGAAGCTCATCTATGGAGGGGTTTCTCAGAGTCTCAATTATATCTGCTATGATTAATATCTCAAGCCCAAAAATGATTTTATCGGTAAATTCTTTTCTTACATTTCTATAATCTTCAGGTTTTTTAAATATCTCTATGAGCACAATTTTGCTCACAGCCTGCAGCCCCCCATATATTAAGATCAGTGCACTTACAATTCCAAAGAATACTATAAACCCCTCAAGTATTAATTCAAGAAAGTTAAAGAGCATCTCCTCCCCTGGAATTTTAAATTACAAACTCAAAAGTATATCCATGTCTCAATAATATCATGTAATATTATGTAATATTTGTAATATTTGTAATATTTGTAATTAAATCTTCAATTATATACGCATTTAAGACTTAAAAAGAGAAGTAAATCAGGAATTCAAATGAATTTGAAGAAATAAGCAAAAATTTGTAAGGTTATTAGGTCAAATAATATATTTAGCATGCCCTGAAAAATTCTGCTCCGGCTTTATTTACATCCTGTTTTTCCCGGAGCATTTTCAGAGTATTTAGAACATTTCGGAATATTTTAGTGAATCAGTGCTCTCAGATTTAAAATTTATTTTTTTGCAGCGGGCTCTGGCCGTAGCGCTTCAATTTCCCCAAACACTTTACTATAAGCCTTAACAGCATTTGGAGCCCCTAAAAGGAGTTTTCTAGCCCTATTGTATACGCTTGGATACGCCTGAGGATCAAGCTCTTTAAGCAGGGTTGCTAAAATTTTCACAAGGGAAATATGATACTCCGATCCCATTTTATCTATATCTGCAAAGGAGTTAAGGAGGCTAACCGTGGTGTATTCGTTTACTCTGGCTAACTTTATTAAGATCTCCTTAAATAGAAGCCTGCCTTCTTTTGTCTGGAGGGATTTTTTGCGGTTGCGGGCAAAACTTCCGTAAAGGGCCCGCTGGTCATTCGTCTGCTCAATCCTGAAAGTATTTGACCTTTCCATTTCCCTGACAAGCTCTACCACATCAATACTGCTGTTGCTCCCAATAGCAGAAAGGAAGGCTTCCCAGGCAATAAGATTTTTCTTTGATTCCGCTTCAAAAAGCCTGAGAAGTTCAATCTTATCAGGGGCAGAACTGTTCATGTAGGCAGAAAATGCACTCAGTCGGTCAGTTGCACAGGTTGCATTTTCGAACTGCTGTTTTATGAGAGTATGGATATCAGGAGTATCAAGGGAAGCCAGGATCCACAGGCAGAAGTTCCTGGCCTGCCTGCTCTTAATCACTCTTGCTGCTTCTGCAAGGGATTCATCCCTTGGAATTGAGGCGTCTTCATAAAAACGATAGGCGGAAACTAAAGAATTTTTGTATTTCGAGGCAACTGCTTTGAAGAGTTTTTGTTTTACGTCATAAAGGGCCTGGTAGTTATGAGAGAATTCCTCATGTTCATCTGACTCAAAAATCGTAAGGAATTGCCCACCGGCTTTTTCAAGAAGCTGCCTGTCATTAATAAGCCTGTAATAAAGTTCAATAAATTCTTCGGAGGGCCTGGATTCAGGGTTCGTCAGGAGCCTGTGTTTTTCCCTGTCTACCAGAGTGTAAAAAGCAATAAACCTGCCTGTGATATCTTTATCTCTCTTAACCTGGAGCAGGAGTTCTTCCTGGCTGGCCCTGTAAACAATCTTTCCATAGAAAGCATATCCCCTGTTCAGGGAAAGGAAAGCAGGCATATCAACATTTTCGATTACGATTTCCGCACTTTCCCCGCTTATCCGTTCTAGAATTTCTGCAAGGTCTTTCCCATTTTCATCAACAAGGGCTGCCCTGAATGGGAATTCCCAGGGCTTTCCGGCTTCAGGGAATCTCTGCTTCAAAAAGAAGGTAAATTTTCTTGCCTGCCTGTCGTATTCAGCCGAAACCTCGACAACAGGGAATTTTTCCTGCTTCAGCCAGGTTTCAGCCATTTCCTTTAAAGGCTGCCCGCTGACTTCTTCCATGACTTCAATCCAGTCCCGGGTACTCGCATTCGCATGGCTGAATTTTTTAAAATATTGGTCCAGAGCCCGTGCAAAAGTCGCTTTTCCTATAAGGGTTTCGACCATGTGCACATATTCAGGAGATTTCACATAAGTGACTGCAGTAATAAGGTCATTGGGGTCGTTAAATCCGTCAGGAATAATTGGCATGCAAGCCGCTCCTGCATCCAGGGCAAAGGTTCCTGAAGCCGGGGCCAGGAGTTCGAGTACTCTGCCAAGCCTCTGGTAATCCTGCCCAAAAAGAAAGGCATGGTGCTGTTCTTCTATGTATACGGTTACAGCTTCATTGAGCCAGATCTCAAAGGGGCTTTTTCCGGTAACTTCAGACCCATTCTGGTTATGGTAATACTCGTGCACTTTGACCCTGATCATGTATTCAAAAGCAGGGTCAGTAATCTGCGGGAAAGGCATTATCCGGTTAGTGGTAATTGTAGTATTCCCAACATTTTCCATACCTCCGAAGTCCGAATTCTGCATTCCTATTTCCCTGTAAACAGTTCCTGTATACCTGTACCCGGGAGTTATTTGCCTGTCAAACTCATCTATTTCTTCCCTGAGCTTTTGCAGCTCTTCCAGGGTAAACTCAGGCTTTGATTCCCGTTTCATCTTTTCTCTTCTGGTTACAAGCTCCCAGAGTTTTTTCCTGATAGGGAGCTTATCTTCATCGTACTGCTCAGGCCCTGTGAACAAGTATACCCACATAACCCCATCATGCAGGATATGAAGCGCATCTTCTGCACACCCAGGATTTGAGCCAGGCGGAACAAGGAGTTCAAGCATAAAAGTCCCTCCATCAGGGTATTCAAACTCCCTTCTAAAAGTATCGTAAGTCCCAACGCCGAGGAAAAAGAGGTAAGTAGCCATCGGAGTAACCGTATTATCGTAAACGATCTTGTCCCTGCCTGGTTTTATCGTATGCCTTTCGACCACAACGTCCCCGTTTGTAATCATATTCGTGTATCTCGAATCCGCAATAATCGTGGTCTTGTAAGTGCATTTTGCAGCCATATCGTCAATGCAGGGTACAATCCTCTGGAACCCCCACTGCTGGCATTGGGTAATCTGCTGCGGAGGCGCCCCTGCTGGGGTTTCATCATAATACAGTCCCTCAAGGATATTTTTAGTCGGCCTGCAAACCGTATCCGTAATTATTGCAAGCTCGGTATTCGGCGGAATTTCTTCTGCGAAATTGAGCTCAAGGATCGCATCATTTTTCCTGTACCTGTAAGAGACTTCTGACTGTATGCAGCTTACAGCCCGAATTTCAAGGTCCCTGCAGTTTAATTCCAGCTTTTCTAAAGGCTTATCTTTAGTCCTTACCCTGAGTATGGACTTCACATTTGTCCTGTTGTCATAAATATCAAAAACCAGGTCCATATGCAAAACATCAACAGTAAGTTCCCCGAAGTCCTCAGGATGATATTTGTAAAGCTCACATTCCATAATAAGATCACCAGTAAAACGTATCAGCATAAGGGAAGATGTTTAAGAGTTATATTGTGGGATAGAAAAGGGAGGGATGGGATTTAAAGGTGTAGTTTTTGGAAAGATTCCAAAGTCCCAGGAGTATTATAGTCTGATATAGTCTGATATCTGACAAGGCTCATTCCAAATATGATTTCTTCTTATTGTAAGTAAGGGCATTTCAACATTGATTTGATGTTTAAACATATTGAATATATAATACTATTGAACATATAATATACAGGAGACACAGGAACAATGAAAAACAACCTGCCTTTAATTTTTCAGACTCATTTAATGATATTATATAATACCTTGCATGTGATTATATAAGAACTGAAAAAAGAGGGGTCAAGTATGGAAAGCACTATTTTCAGGAAAATAATGATTGCAACCGACGGTTCCGAAGAGGTTAAAAAAGCAGTTAATACGGCAATTGAGATTGCAGAACTGACTACTGCAAAGCTATATGCAGTGCACGTAATTTCAATGGGTTTTTATTCCATGACTCTTCCCACAGATGAAGACTGGATAGGGCATTTCAGTAGCGAATAGAGACAGAAGGAAAAGAAGCAACAGCTTTTGTAGAAAATGCCGGAAAAGCAGCAAATGTTGAAGTCGAATCCGCAATCCTCAGGGGTAGTCCTGCAGAAGAAATAATAGGTTTTGCAGAAAAGAATGATATTGACCTTATTATTATGGGTACTCTTGGGAGAACCGGGATTAAGGGATACCTGATAGGAAGTGTGGCTGAAAAAGTAGTCAG
>CAZFNE010000126.1:0-9241 GCA_964520335.1 uncultured Methanosarcinales archaeon
AATGTATAGATTGGAAGAATAAAGCCCCTAAAAATCTAACCATAGGTGATTTGTCATTTCCAGAAATGACAATATATGAATACTTGTCCTCATTTAAATATCTTTTGATTATTAATATTATTATTTAGTATTTTTAAAATGTGTAGTGTTTGATCCGAATGATGAGAAAAATCAATGAGAAATATGGAAAAAATATGGGAAATATGAAGAAATAAGAATGGTAAAAAGGCCGCCTGAAAGGAGGCCACTTATCACTTTTCCCAATGCCGTACTTAAATTCCCTAAAGAGGTAATTTTCTTAGATTATAGCAAGTAATTTAAAAATGCACAGAGAAATTAGATTGGGGAAAGTAAAAATGAATGTTCTGCAAAGACCGTGGTATGCTTCCTTATTAGTATTTGTAATCTGGCACATTATCTTAATAACAGGAGCACTTCTGCAGTTCAAGGGTAATCATCTTTCACTCGACCAAATGATTAAAAATTACATTGTTTTTGGGACATTGGCTGCTACAGTCTTTTTGCCTGGAGCTGTTACCTATTTGAAGTGGTGGTCTGAAGTGGGCTGGAAAGGTCCGGCCAATTTACAGGATTTGCGTTTGTTATTACTGCCGGGAGTTCTGCTGTTCTTCATGCTGGTTTTTGTTTTATCCTCAGGCTTGCCGCCAGCTCGCGCTTTAGTGCTTGTAATAGTCAATTCCTTGATGATAGGCTTCAGTGAGGAGTTGATGTTCCGGGGTATACTCTTCTATGGAGCTTCATCGTCGTTTGGGACCTGGAGTACTGTGTGGATTACAACTATTCTTTTCGGGGCAGGCCATATCTTAAACGGCTTTGTTACCGGCGATTTTTATTCAAGCGCAATTCAAGCTTTCTTTGCGTGCCTCTTTGGCTTCTGGATAGTAGCTTTACGAGTTCGACTTGGCACAATAATTCCTTTAATTATAATTCACTGGGTCTGGGATTGCCTGGCATTTCTTGTAAATTCCCAAGCAGATCAGGTAATGTTATATTTCGATTTTGTGCTTTTCATTTACGGGTTCTGGTTATTGAGAAATTATATTCCTGTTAAATTGAAAATCCCGTACCTTTGGAAAAATTGAGCTATATCTCAAATTCTGAGGGCATAACTGCTGAAAAGTCGATAGAAATCTGAATTATTTAGTTAAAAAAGAATGAGAATTAGTTCGTTTGTATACTTTGACATCGGTAGAACTTTGAATTTAAAAAGAGAACTGAAATATACTCTGAAAATCTTAATTCTATCAAAACAATCTGAGGAATCCTATAATTTACGCTCTTTATGTTATAGAGTTTGTTCTTTTTTAAACTGATCCATATTGCTGATATAGCTGCATTGCGAATCCAATTAGTGATGTCACCGCTGATAGTTTTTGCAGTATTATATTTGATTTCGTTTGTTTTAATTCGTTTAGCTTAGTATGAAATTTAAGAGTGTCGTCATTTTTGGGTAAACCATCAATTAAATTTTTTATTTCATCCAAGCGTTCCAAAATTTCTCCATTTATATCGTCTAGCCTCTCATTCTGACTGGAATTTAATTTTTCTATATAATGTGTATTTAGGCCCTCAATTTTGCTCAGTTTTTCCAATTCTTCTTTCATGGCCTCTAGATTTGAGAGAAGATTTTGCGAGTTTAGTTTAAGTCTAAAAATATCAAAACTTAGACAGTCCAATTTATCCAATCTGGATTCGATTCTATTTAATTGAGCGGTCATGTCAAGTTGATAAGAGAACTTACTTAAGATATTATTCATAAGAGGTATTTTGTCTTCGATTGACGGTTCAGAAAACATCATTTCAAGCAAATTACATGTTTCACCTGTCTGACCTTCAGGAAACTTAGAACAAATAGTTCTTAGTGTGCTCTGCATAATATTCACTTGTTTTTTAAACCCTACTAGATCTCTAACCTTCAATAGACAATGGCTTCTTTGATTTAACTCTTCACCCAAGTGTTCAAATTGAGTTCCTCTTGTATGCTCACTAATTATCTCTGTTTTCTTTTGAATCTCTTCAACAAGCTTTCTAAGATAATTATCCAAGATAGGCAATCCTTTTCTCATTGCTGCTATAGCATAAGGCGCCGCTTCTTCAGTATCTTTCATCAACTCTGCTACGCGATCACAATATTTTCTATAAAAATTAAGTTCCCCTTTTTTTGTTTCTAAATCCAAGTTCTCAAGATTCTGTACTTCTTTTAATGCTTCTGCTAGGTTTTCAACAGCTTCGATGAGCTGTTTCCTACTCGCTGAACCTCCAATTGCAGCTTTAGCTTCTTCTAGATATTTGTTCACTTCTTCTTTAGCTTCCCGATTTTTAAAGATTATCGAATGAAATGAACGATAAAAAGGAAGGCAAAATTGAGATGGATTAAACCATATATCATCTGCTTCCTGTGACGCAGATTCAAAAAACTTAATCGCATTTTCTAATTCGTTTTTATATTCCTCATCTCTTCTTGCATGGGAAGCGTTGAAAATAGAAACCCTACCAAGAGCATAATTTGCCTCGGTTCTTGAAAAATTATTTTCATCACTTGTCAATCTATTTAAGTCATCCCAAGCTTGCTGTTTGTTTGGAACCTGAGAAAAAGCATAACCAAGAGCGTAAGCTGCATCAGATCTAACATAACCATCTTCATTATTAGTCAATCTATGTAAGTCCCTCCAAGCCTGTTGTTTATCAGGAAGTAGAGAAAATGCATAGCCAAGAGCATAGGCAGCTTTAGCTACAACACGATAATCTTCATCGTTGGTTAATCTATGCAAGTCATCCCAAGCTTGTTGTCTATCTGGAACCTGAGAAAAAGCATAACCAAGAGCATAAGTTGCATCAATTCTTACAAAATTATCTTTGTCGTTAATCAGTCTATTTAAGTCATTCCAAGCTTGCTGTTTGTCTGTTACTTGAGAAAAAGCATAACCGAGGGCATAGGCAGCTCCTGTTCTCACGTCGCTGTTTTCGTTATTTGTCAGTCTATGTAAGTCACTCCAAGCCTGTTGTTTATCAGGAAGTAGAGAAAATGCATAGCCAAGAGCATAGGCAGCTTTAGCTACAACACGATAATCTTCATCGTTGGTTAATCTATGCAAGTTATCCCAAGCTTGTTGTCTATCTGGAACCTGAGAAAAAGCATAACCAAGAGCTTCAGCTGCTTTAGACCTCACATCAATGTCTTGGTCATTGGTTAATCTATTTAAGTCATCCCAAGCTTGCTGTTTGTCTGGAACCTGAAAAAAAGCGTAACCAAGAGCTTTTGATGCCTTATATTTAACACAAATATCGTGATCATTAGTCAATCTATGCAAGTCGTCCCAAGCCTGTTGTTTGTCTGGAACCTGAGAAAAAGCACAACTAAGGGCTTCGGCTGCATTAAATCTTACATTATTGTCCCCATCATATGTTAGTCTATGTAAGTCATTCCAAGCTTGTTGTTTGTCTGTTACTTGAGAAAAAGCATAACCAAGAGCCTCAGCTGCCTTAGACCTAACATCGATGTCTTGGTCATTGGTTAGTCTATGTAAATCACTCCAAGCCTGTTGTTTATCAGGTATTTTATAAAAAATGGAACGGAGAACATTAACTGTTCCAGACCTTACATTACTATTTTCGTCATATGTTAATCTATGTAAGTCATTCCAAGCTTGCTGTTTGCCTGTTACTTGAGAAAAAGCACAACCAAGAGCCTCAGCTGCCTTAGACCTAACATCGATGTCTTGGTCATTGGTTAGTCTATGTAAATCACTCCAAGCTTGTTGTTTATCAGGTACATGAGGAAAAACAAAACGAAAAGCTTCTGCTGCGCTAGATCTCACTTTAGGGTCTTTATCGCATATCAGTCTATGTAAGTCATTCCAAGGCTGTTGTTTATCTGGTATGTAAAAAAAAGCATAGCAAAGAGAATAGGTTGCCTTAGACCTCACATCAATATCTTGATCATTGGTCAGTCTACGTAAATCATTCCATGCTTGCTGTTTATCAGGTACATGAGAAAAAGCGTAACCAAGGGATTTTGTTGCTAAAGACCTAACAAACTTGGCTCTATCGTATGTCAATCTATGTAAATCATTCCAAGCTTGTTGCCTATCTGGCACATGAGAAAAGATAAAACCTAATGAATTGGCTGCACTAGATCTTACTTTGTGATCTTTGTCATATGTTAATCTATGTAAATCTTCCCATGCCTTTTGTTTATCCGGAATATATGAAAAATAATACTTTAATTTATTTAACCCTTCAAGGCGTTCTTCTGGGTCATTGCTTAGACACTGATTATGAATCTCCTCTTTGTCTATCAACTGCCTGACACCAGAAATTTATATACACATTAACGCTTAAAACTGTTTCTTTTTTCTGTTCTCTTATTAAAGTTCGGGTAGGGGTAAATTTACTCTTATACAATTCCAAAAAGTCGTTTCTCATATGATTTATCTAGAACTTAACTTTGAAGCTCTCTACGAGCGTGTAGCTAGCTTCTAGGATGTGAAAGCGCCTAATCCGGAATTTATTTGTGCCTTTAGACACACTTGTGGAAGAAGTTTTTTATAAAACATATCCCATAATTTTCATCTATGCAGTCCCCTTTGAAAATTGGAAGTATAATGGGTATACCTATCAAACTGGATACTTCTTTACTTCTGGCGCTTCCAATATATGCTTATTTTTCTGCGATCAATTCGCAGCCATTTGGTTTTGCAGAAGTTGAGTCGCCTATAGTTAGATATGGTCTTTCTGCCCTATCTGCCATTTTTCTTTTTATCTCAGTACTTTTGCATGAACTTGCTCACTCTTATTTTGCAAAACGTTACGGGCTTAATATCTATAGCATCACCCTGTTATTCTTTGGAGGTGCAGCCTCTATGGAAATCCCTAAAAAACCCGGGCAGGAAGCAAAGATAGCTTTTGCAGGGCCTTTAACAAGCCTCATTATAGGTTTTGTCTGCTTGTTCACATACAGTTACGTAATCTCTCCTAATCCTGTGCTTTCTCAAAACCCTGTATATTTTATTATCTGGATTCTTGGATCAATGAATTTAGTAATTGGGGTCTTTAATTTACTGCCTGCATTTCCTATGGATGGAGGCAGGATACTCCGTTCATTTTTCGCCTGGAAAATGTCTTATGCAAAGGCTACTCACAGTGCAGCTTCAATTGGAAAGTTTATTTCTATTCTCATGGCAATTTATGGAATTTATGTAGGTGATCTCTGGTTGCTTCTGATCGCTTTTTATATTTATGGCAGCGCATCTAGTGAAGACCGATATGCTCAGGCTTGAAGCTTAGATATCGCTTAAAAGAGTTTTTTACGTTTAATGTTTATTATCTTGATTTCTTACTTGACTTCGGGTAGGAAATTAATTTAATTTCGCTTGATACTAAAAAAATTGCTCCTGATATAATTATTCCAACTTTGGCTTTGAAGTTTACTATAAGCATGTTAAATGGGCTATATACAGGCCGTTAGACAGTAAATATTATTGCAATACTATTCTTTTTTAAATTTAAAGACTCTAAATCCCTTATTTTTCCATGATTTTACCATGAAATTTAATTTCAGGCAATCTTTAAAGGTCAGGTTATTCATGATCTCCGCGTTTCCATAATAATAAATAATAATGAATTATATTTAATAATGCATAATAATGAAAAATAAGATCGTTGAAGGATAAGAAATGCAATCTAGAGTAATCTACGATCAAAGGGGATGGAATTTTGACTGATCCAAAACCGGAACCCTGGAGAATCTATGTTACCGTAATAATTGGGCTCTTATGGCTGTTCTATATAGGATTCTGGCTATTTTACTACGCTTCATCTTACGGGATCTTGCAAAACATAGCAAGCATTATAATTTCTTTAGCTGTTGTTGGAGCGGTAATACTTGCTATATGGTTGCCCTGGTCCATGAAAAATATGGAATAAATACAGGGGCCGTGCGAATTAACATTGTAAATACCTGGAAGAGGCAACAAAATTAAAATTAGTATCAATCAATTAGAATGCGTGCTGGAACTTATTGAACTCCCGCAACTCAAAGAACAAATGAAAACTTGTGAACTGTTATAACATTCGGTATGTATTTCTAAATTTATTTATGTGTCTCTAAGCTCTTCTGTCGTTTTACAAACCTTGCCCCCATCTCAAAGGCTTTCTCACAGTCTTGCGGGAAAATCTCTTCTCTCCTTTTTGCTTTTTCTTCGGGATCATATTTATCTGCAACGTACTTTGAATAATCGGCGAACTGATATGTATCGGTACTGTAGAGTGATTCGGAGTATCCGAAGATTCTAGTTGCAAGCCCTTCATTTAATTCCATAACTTTACGAAGACCAAACATCTCAAAAAGATCTTCCTTAATATTCATAGTGTAGATATACCCAACAGGTACATTTTTTGGGTATAGTGATTGCGGGTTTTCAGAATAAACAAGATACGGGAAAATATAGCGTTCCATAAAGCATCTCATTTCCCCTGTAGAATTTCCAAGATAAATAGGAGATCCAAGTATCACTGCATCAGCATCTTTTAATTTTTCTAATATATGTGTCAGTTCATCCTTTATTGCACATTTTCCATAACTTATTCCATCTTTTAGTTTACAGGCAAAGCAACTTGTGCATCCCTTAAAATTGAAGTCATAAAGGTGGATTAATTCTGTCTCTGCTCCCTCTGAGGCTGCACCTTCAAGAGCTTTCTCTAACAAAGTAGCAGTGTTCCATTTCTTTCTTGGACTTCCGTTTATTCCGATTACTTTCACAATTTCACCTTAATTATCTCTTTAAATTTGAGATATTGATAGATATACCTTGACAATTGAAAAAAATAATTTTCATATTTTATTCTTTCAGGCATATGAGGATTATTTTCTAGAATTGATAAAAGAGGAAAAATATGAGAAGCAGGCTCGCAAAAAATAGAGGATATGACAGGTCAACAATGGGAGTATTGGTTGAGGGTGTTTATTATTTAACAGTTTGTGGGGTTAAAGGAGGTGAATATTTTAGTGTCAAAAGTAGATTGATTGACCTGTCGGATTTACATAGAAATATAAGTATAAAAATTTATTGATAATTATTATTCAGTAACTATCTTACTGATCAGTTTACATTTTAATTGGAGTTTATAGATATGAAAAATATAGTCTTGAAAAAATATAGGGTCATCAGATAAGAATAACCAAAGTGTTATAGTCAATAAATCAGGCCGTTACAGCAATGAGGTATCATTCTTTGCCTCAAAATTTTTAGATTTATGCACTTTTATATAAAAAATGTATAATTTTCTTCACTTTCCATTTTTAATCTTTTTCTATCCAATAAAATAGATAACCGCATCAATTGCCTTATTCACCCTTTTGTTGTGCACAAAAAAATTCAATAGAAATAACTCTTAAAACCTTCCAAAGCCACTGAAAGCCAGCAATAGAAAAGAGGAAAGACATAAAAAACTATATAAATGAAATGGAAAAAGAATATCAAAAACTGCAGGTGGCAAATAAGGGAAAATGTGGAAACGTGGAAACGCGCTGGTTTATGTTGCCATAATCAAGAATACGATTATATGACGAAGGAAATTCGTTTATGAAGGTATTAGAGAAGAGAAGGAGGAATAAAGAGTATGACTGAAGACCAGGGTAAGTATGCCGCTGAGCAGAATGAACAATGTACAATGGATATGACAGTAGGTTTTTCAGATGCTGAATTCACAAAAATAGACGCTCTCAGATCCGATTTAAAACTTTCATGGAAGGAATTATTAAATAAAATTGTTATGGCTTTTAGCGATACAAGTTTAAAAGGCGACGATGTTGATAAAATAAATTTCCTTAAACAGGAATTAAATTTGTCTGGGACTGAGCTGGTGAAGAAAGTCTGCCTTATAGAATTAACGACGACAATGAAAAAAGAATAGTGCTATTATCTTAATTCTCTTTATTCTTACTTTTTTACCCCGGATTTCGCCCAAACATTACTGCAAAATTATAAAACTTATATACGCAGCTGACATCACAAAACCCAATTTCTTTAAACCAATTTATTTGCTGATCTAATTTTGATTCCTTGTCAAACTTCATTCTTTCATAACCAGCTAATATTTCTTCTTCTGGCAGGCCGCTATTTTCAATATACCGTTTCCAGGTTGTCTTATTTAGATTTTCTATAAAAAGCGTTTCTCCCCTTACTAGATCAGCGTTAATGAAAATCCCATTTTGTTTAAGCATAGAGTAAATTTTTTCGTATAATTCTTTTTTTTCTTCGTCTTCCAAATGATGAATTGATAGGGCTGACACTACCAAATCATATTTTTCCACGAAATTATACTTTGAATAATCTCCTACAATATATTTTATGTTTGAGTTACTTCTGAATCTGTCTTTTGCTATGTCCAGCATCTTTTCTGAGAGATCAATAAGAGTAAACGATGCCTTTGGATATTTTTCCATTAGGAATCCTGACAGAATTCCTGTTCCTGCACCTATATCCAGTATATCTGGATTTTCTTTATCTACTGATGCTATAGCTATTGACACTGCTACTCTATAAAAATCATCAAAACAAGGTATGAACTTTTTCCTCTGTTCGTCATATTTTTTTGAAATATTATCAAACTCTTTTCGAATTTCGCTCATACTCCCTCCAAATTTTTGCACCCGAGAGAACTCTTTTTTCCTTCTTTATTCATTTATACTTCAATAACTAATTATATAGATACTTTATTTTCACCTAGTAGCAATTCCCTTACTCATTCTTTCTTCTCTCTCCTGCATAGAGTTTGTAGACAAAGGGAATATTGAACTAAAAAAGCCAGCAAATGCTCTAAATCATTATAAGTCAAACAATTACACATTTATTACGAGAGTAAATGAAAAAATTAGTAATGAGAAGTAACGATATAAAATCAAAATAAGTGTTTAAGCTTTTTTAGCTTATCCTGAGTACAAAAATACTATGATTTAATTTTCAAATTTTTCATAGAATACCATTTTAACACCATGTCAGAAGGGTTTTTAGTCAAGCTGCGTAACTTCAATTAAACATGTTATAGGTTCAGAACCTTGTCCGTATTTATATAGTAATCCTTCTGGAGAAGAGTCTTTAGAAATAATTTCTGCTTTTATTCTTGCTTCTTTTTCGTTTTCTGCATCAAGCTCAGTTACATCTACAAAGTGTTCTTTTTTTGCAGAATGTCCTTCAAACCGTACTCTATATTTATGCAT
>CAZFNE010000127.1:0-9241 GCA_964520335.1 uncultured Methanosarcinales archaeon
CCTGAAGAGCCATAACAGCAACTGCTCCAGCTTCTTCGGCAATTCTGGCTTGTTCTGGAGTTGTTACATCCATAATAACACCTCCTTTCTGCATCCGTGCAAAGCCTCTTTTAATAAGTTCGGTCCCGTGTCGTAATTTTTCAAAATCCATGAGTGTCATCCTCTCTATTTTTGTCTGGTTTACTATATTATTTATTAAATGCTTTTTTGAAATGCCTGCCCTGGAAATTTCCACGGTAAAATGGCGATTAAGCGTTACTGAGTATTCATTCGTGCTATTTAATTTTGTGACTTCATTTTATGAGCTTACATAAATTCTGAGTGGTACTACTTGTTTAATCAAGCGCAACCTGCTGGTTGCGATTTATTTGCTATTTCTTTGTGAATTGTGAATATGCTCAATAGTTAAAAGCCTTATTTAAGTTATTCCTTAGCGAAAAAATCCTGAAAAATTAACTTATAAAACAGATTTTTCAAATTAGGCTTTATTGATGAAAAGCTAAAATTCGTTCTTGATATCATTAGTATTTCAGTCTTCATATAATATATATGATCCTGTCAATTATGGGATATAAGTTTTTCTAGAAATCAGGTTAACATATCCATTTGGGTTAAGGCGGGACTAAGGCAGTACTCTAATTAAATTTACTTATTTAGGGTTATATATTTAAGTTTACATAATAAATTTACATATCTGCGTCAGATCTATTCTATTATTTAATCTTATAGCGGCATATAATTACTTTTTTAATTTGTGGTGTGAAAAAGGTTCTCTGAGCTCCAGCTTTAGATAGGCAGCCGCATCATTTTTTTATTCAAATCCAGATAGTTTTGTGCCTCTTTTGTCTCTTTTAACTTTTTTCTCTTGTATATAGTCCAAGTTTTGTACATATACTTACACTAACCCAGACCATGAGAGCCGGAATGAATGATTTTAAAAATTCTTCAAAATTAAACTGTAAATAATTAGTTATTACTATTGGTTCAAATATGGCGTTTAGAACAAGACTGGATATTCCAAAAATCCCAAGCGCGATTAAAACCCTTTTGATCTTATGAGCGGGAACTTCAGTTGAGACTGGAAGGCCGTCTTTTAGAATCAGGAGATATGCAAGATTTGCGCCAAAAATCAACCCCGCAGCATCCGATTCCACAAGATTGAGTCCTGTTAAAAGTGCAGGGATGATAAACATAAAAAGATAAAAAAGGAGATTTTTTGTCCTTAAAACAGGTTTAAAATTCTCCTGTTTGAAGAAATCCTCTTTAAGAGGGCTTTTAAGGAAAAGAATGAAAATTACAAGCAGAATTAGTCCTAAAGCAAAGCCTCCAAGTACATCTCCCAAAAAATGTCTGCCAAGATACATTCTGGACAAAGCTATAGTTATCACCATAAAAGGAAAAAGAGTTTTTATCATTTTATTATTGAAAAGAATCCCAAATGCTCCCCAGAGTGCGGTAGTGAGAGCTACATGCCCTGAAGGAAATCCAAAAGGTGACCTCATAACAGAGTCCTGTAGCCTGAAAGCTTTAAGAATTTCCGGACTGGGAAGCTGGAAGACTCCTTCAGGATAGTTTCCCCTGAAAGGGGAAGTATTATTTGTCCCAAATTCCAGATTATGAACTCGGCTATCCACAAAATCAGGCCTTGGAAAAGCTACCAGGATTTTCAAAGCTCCTGTAAGTAAACCAGTCCAGATTAAGAGTTCAAAAAGCAAAAATCCTTTTTTAAAATCAACCCCAAAAGTAGTCATAATTATAATTGCAATTAGAAATGCTGAAGATCCCATTGAAGTTATAAGAATCATGAAAAAAGTCAGCCATTCACTTCCATGAGCCTGAAGATAAAGAATAGGTTCGGTCTGGAACATTGCATAGCTCCCATAAGGGGCATTTTATAAAGCTTTTAAGGTGTTTTAGTTTTCCCCAAATATGAGTAAAAATTTAAATAGATTTTCATTTCCATATCTTACTCACTTTTTCAAGTCTGCCTTACCGGATAAATTTTAATGTTACAAACACATTAATATTAGGAAAGTATTTCGATTAGAAGGCATTTTGGGCCCTTCCTGAGATCTGAAAAAAGAGAGGAGTATACATAAATTCTTATCAATTATCGGTGCACTAAAAAAGATTAGGTATTTTTTACAGAGGAGACGACGATTTACCAAATATTATAACGGGCTTTTACTTGATTTTCAATTACATGTCCCTTGTTATCTGGACTTTTTTAGAGAAATTAATCCTATATTTTATATTCTTTAACTTATAATTCTTCATTAATATATGCCTGGGATTTATTTAAATGAGTGCCAGACGCTGGAGCTTTTTTAAGGGCTCTGTCGTTGAATTTATCCATATATCAGACAAATATTCTGGTTAGGGTCCCCAGGCATATGATTCATAAGGATAATTGAGGGGGTACGTACTTTCATGAAGAAAATATTTTTGCTTTTGCTTATTGCAGGCCTAATTGCGATTCCAGGAGTAATGAATGCTTTTGGAGAGGATTCGAATTCCGGAGAAGCCTCAAAAGTGAGTTCTAATGAGAAAATGTCCTTTGAAGGAATAACATGTTCCTGCGAAACAACTACCAGTTATTCAAGTTCAGATTTGAATAATACAGAGCCAGAAAGTTTTGATTCTGGAACTCCTAATTACTCGGCAGAGATTGAGACTTCTACTGTCAATATAACAAGCGGAAATAAGACATATAGCGCCTATGTTGCGGCTCCTGTAGAAAAGGGGAATTATCCAGGAATAGTGCTGATTCACTCCTTTAAAGGGTTCGAACCAGGATATCAGGCAATGGTAGATAAGATGGCAGCAGATGGGTATGTGGTTATTGCCCCGTTCTGGCAAACCTATTCCAATTCTCCTTCCGATGCAGAAGTTAAAGCGCTTGTTACAAAGAGCGTGAATTACCTGCAGAAAAGGCCTGACGTTGATTCCGAAAAACTGGGCCTGACCGGTTTTTGTGCAGGTGGGAGGTACACAATGCTCTTCCTGCCCCAGATCGAAGAATTTAACTCGGGGGTTGCATGGTACGGTTTCCCATATCTGGGTAGAACTGAGATACAGCCCGAAAAGCCAGCTAGCCTGATAAATCAACTTGACGCGCCTATGCTTATTATTCACGGTGCAAGAGACCAGATAAGTAATGTTTCAGATATTTACAGGTATTCAGGGCAGCTGGATACGGCAGATAAGTACTTCGAACTGAAGGTTTACCAGGGGCAACCTCACGGATTTATGATCACGGAAACAGGAGAACTTTCGAATTCCTTTGTCGCGCACGATGCTTACAGGGAAATGTTGGGATTCTTTGATAGGACATTGAACAATACAACCAGTAATTCAGGATAATCTGAATAAATTTTGTCAAATCTATAAGAATCAAATTAACTCCCCGGCAGGCTTTAACGCTTTGATAAAGCCCTGCCAATCCTCTAAATGGAATTGATTAAGCTTGGCAGTTTAAAGCGTTTTTAGTTTATTGATTTTTAAAATCATTTATTTATAATTATTTTAAGATAAACTGGTTATTTTATCTAATAAGTCTTTTTTCTATAGGCTCTTGAATATTTAAGATAACTTTAAAATTTTTTAATTTAAAATCTAAAAAATCGTGTTTGCATGGAGCATGTACCTTTAAGAAAAAGCGTTAAAAGTCTTCCTTTTATTTTAATATTTTATTTAAATGAATTTTATTTTTGTGGAATTACCCTTGATATGATTGCCTGCGTATCCCTTTTCTCGCCAGATAAATATTCCTTATTTTATTGTTGTGTTTTTATTATTATTGAAAGTAATTTCAACTTTGTAACTCCCGAATACGGTTTTTCAGAAAAAAGATATATATTCAATTCTTATTATTAAATGAAATAATAATTAAACATTGAATATAGATTTTGCCAGGATGAAAATATGGTAAATACGCTTTCACATTTGGGGGTGGGCCTTCTTATAGCTCTGGCCTTGGGCCTGAAAGGAAACAGGCTTAGAATTGTAGTTTTTTTATCAGCGTTACCAGACCTTGATATTATCCTGTACTCTGCGTTCGTATCAATCAGTAATAGTCTGAGTCATGAGACCAGAAACCAGCTTTTTTATCTATTCGGGCACAGGGAATTCATGCATTCTCTACTTTTTATTATGCTGGTCACCTTCCTTATCTGGTTCAGGACAAAAAACTGGCTTTTTACAGTTGGAGGGTTCCAGGCAATTTTTTCACACACATATCTGGATTATGTTACAACCTGGAAAATGAGGCCTCTTTATCCCTTCAGTACGGATTCGTCTATTATGGGGGCCGTTTATTTCTTTGACCCCTTATTGAACTTACTCCCTCTTTTACCCCTACTTGTTATTCTTGTAGTAAATCTGGGCCACAGTGGAATTTTAAAAGGAAAATTAAATGATTTTTGCAGTGCAATATCTAAAGTTGATGATAAAATCTACGCTTCTCTCGTGCTTGTGCTCGTTTTCTGGCTTACTTTCATGCCGGTTTCAAAAGCAATCCTTCTAAACCACATTGAAGGAACGGAATCTGCTGATATTAGCTACCAGAATACTTATCCAGAATCTATGAATAAATTCGTTACCGCTTATTCGTATAATTCTACTCATTATAAGGTTCTGAAAATCAGTTATCTTTCAGGGATAGAAGAAAGTGGCTTTGTTCAAAAAACCTCGGTGGATGGAAATATTTCTGATGCAGCTTATTATATTGAAAAAGCGGAAGATTTATACAGGCAAGGGGTCCCACAGGAAATTGACTATCCGGTTTACTCAATCTCTAAAAATAACGATTCTGTAATAGTTCTTCTGAGCGACGCAAGAAATCCATACGTTGAGAACTGGGCCTACTTCAAATCCTATTACAGGTTCGTATTTAATGGAGAAGGCGAAGAAACTTCTGGAAAGCCGGATTATGAAGTCTATGCAAGCATTCAGGGAGACCCGGAAACAAAGCTTTGCCGAAATTGGTTTAGCTAATTATTCCAGCATAGATAAGCCAGACCCTGACGTCTAGATAATTAAAATATCAGTAATTTTAACTTTGTTTTATGGATTCATATATCCGCACTATTAGATATTTTATAAGCCTTTAGCATTTATTTTATCAATCGTTTTATATAATATAAGTAAAATATTGGAAAAAATTATTTGTCCAAACTCTTACTAAACGAAGTAAGACAAATAAATATCGACTTATTTATTCTTGTATAAAATACGGAATAAAGAGCCATGGTAAATACTCTTTCACATATTGGAGTCGGGTTACTCCTTTCCTATGCACTTGGAGTTAAAGGAAAGAAAAGATTGGTTTTGATTTTTCTATCCTTGCTTCCAGACCTTGACTATTTTACTTACTCAATATTTACCCTTATTAGTGGAAGTGTAAGCCATGAAGTTCGAAACCAGCTTTTTTACCTTCTTGGACATAGAGAATTTACGCATACGATTTTTTTTGCCTTCCTTATTGCCTTCTTTATCTGGGTAAAAACTAAAGACAAAACCTTTGCTATGGGAAGCTTTCAGGCTGTTTTCCTGCATTCCCTGCTTGATTATACCACAAGCTCTAAAATGCGCCTGTTTTACCCTTTAAGCACGGAGCCTTCAGCACTCAGAGCCATCTATTCCCTTGATCCTGTGCTAAATTTCCTGCCTCTCCTGCCCCTTATAATTGTGGCTGCAGATTACATAAAGAACTTTAATGCCTTAAATCTCCAAACTGCAGGAGGGGCATTTAACGTTTTAAACAATAACCGGGTAAGCAATAACTGGAAAAGTATAAACAAAAATTGGGCTTTTAACTCCAATCTTGAGAAAATCTGGAGCCGTAAAAATCAAGATATCTGGAATAGGAACCTGAAAGGTTTTAATAAAAAATTAGGTACTGGGAGATTTGATTGGCTAAACAAGTTCCATAATTATGTAAATAGAAATGAAAAAAAATTCTACGCTTCCTTAATCCTGGTTCTTTTGATCTGGATTACTCTCTCTCCCCTTGCAAAGATATTTCTCATAAATCATATCTCTGAAAATGAAGGAACCAGTATAAACTATAAAAATACTTATCCTATCTCCCCAGGTAAGTTTCTTGCAGCCTATTCATGCGATGATTCTCGATACAAACTTTTGAAAGTCAGCTACTGGAAAGGCATAGATGAGAGCTTTTACGTTGATAAGATATCCGTCTCAGGAAATGTTTCTGATGCTCAGGCATACGTAAAAAGGACAGAAACCCTTTACAGTTCCTCAGTCCCGCAAGCTATTGATTATCCTGTTTATGCGGTTTCTGAAGAAAACGGATGTGTAACCGTAATTCTGAGCGATGCCAGAAACCCGTATGTAGATAAGTGGCCTTACTTTGATACCGTATACAGGTTTGTTTTCGACAAAAAAACCGGAGAATATGTGGTATACGAAAGCCATTACGGGAGGTCGGAAAAGAAACTTGACAAAAATTATTTTGAATAATTAAGGGTTTAAAGAAAAATTTTTTAAAGAATTTTTAATTCACCTGGCAACCCAACCCATCTTTGATAAAAAAGTATCTTGTCTAAAGCTCGATTCCTTTAAAAATGAAAATCCAAAGTAGAATAGAGAGTAAAATAGAAAGTAGAATAGAGGAATCAAGCGTTGAAATTAAAACAAGAAATACAAAAAATGAAAAGAGAATTGAAATTTAATTTAAAATTAATTGAAAATATCATTTAATTTAAAATTATATCAAATACTTTCTTTGGTTATTTCTTCTGGACTTTCTTGAAATAATTGTCAATTTCTTCCCAGTTAATTATGTTCCAGAAGCCTTCAATAAATTTACCTCGGTCATTTTTGTAGTCGATGTAATATGCATGCTCCCAGACATCAAGATCCATAAGAATGGGATAATCCGGTACGACATTTACATTATGCTTCTCAATTTGTAAAATCATAAGCCTGTTTGTATCTGCACAGTAGGTTAATGCGGCCCAGCCGGAACCCTCTACCGTTGAAGCAACCTGGGAAAATTCTTTTTTAAACCTTTCAAAATTTCCGAAATTTTCTTTTATTGCTTCAGAAAGCTCGCCTACAGGCTCTTTGCTTGCATTGCTCTCTGAAGTCATCTCCCACCAGAAATAATCGTGAAGCACGTGTCCTCCAAGATTAAAAGCCAGAGCTTTTGCACTTGCCTTGTAGTCAAAATCTGCCCCACTTGCCCTTGCTTTATCCATCGTCTCAATAAGTGCATTTGCATTGGTTACATAAGCCTGATGGTGTTTATCGTGATGTATGCGAAGCTGTTCTTCGGAAATGTAAGGTGCAAGATCTCCATAGCCGTATTTCAAAGGCGGCAGTTTGTATAATTCTTTAGCCATAATATCCTAACCCTCTTTTTAATCAATGACTTGCAGGACTGTTCAGGAGCTTGTGCGGACTTTTTCCTACAGGAGTTTTGTTTTGCATTGCTGCAATTCAGATTTATGCTAGACTATTTAATCACATTTTTAATATGATTCAAAGAAAATTTATCAAACTTAAATGAAACTCAAATTAAATTTCTGAGCCCCTGCCAAAGAATTCCATTTTAAATCCTGCTTGTCAATTTTCCCCTTATTCACTAATGAAAGTCTCTCAATTCTTTTGAAACGGATTTATTCTTTTATTCTTTCTCATAATAATTTATCCGTTCCAGTGAAGTAAAATTGCCACTGGCAATTCTAAATGCAAATATAGTTATACGTCACATCTATTTAAAGGTAAAAGATGAAAACTTATACTATATTTTCCTACTATTTGCACAAACTCTTTAATAGAATATTTGTTCTGAAACAAATATTCCAGAAGATTTGCTCTTAAGCAACTATATTAAAGTTTTTATATAAAAAGAATAAAAGATTATAGAAGAGATTCCATAAAATATATTCTGTTTCTCAAAAATAAGCAGTTCAACAATTACTTCAAGATCGTAATGTATTTGGCTTATTTCACTTTGATTATTTCAAATATTTAATCTAAAATATTTAGATCTCTAATATCTCTAAAATTAATTCAGGAATCGAACAAAATGGTAAACTCGCTCTCCCACCTGGGATTTGGCCTTTTGATCGCTTTAGTTTTAGGCTTTAAAGGAAAAAAACGAAATTCTCTGGCATTCCTGGCAATTCTGCCTGACCTGGATTTTATTCCTTACATCATGTTCGCCCTTGTGAGCAATTATGTAAGCCACGAGATGCGAAACCAGCTTTTCTATCTATGCGGGCACAGGGAGTTTATGCATTCAATTCTTTTCATGTTGCTTGTAACTTCTCTTCTCTGGCTCAAAACAAAAGACCGTCTTTTTGCAGTTGCAGGTTTTGCAGCTATATTTTCCCATGTCTACCTTGATTATGCAACAAGCTGGAAAATGCGCCCTCTTTATCCTTTCAGCACAGAAGACTCAACTATGGGCGCGATGTATTTCTTTGACCCGATTGCAAATATTCTTCCTTTGATTCCGATCTTTATTTTACTTATCCGATACCTGAAAAACAGAGGAAAATTACAGGGAAAATTCAATGACGTCTGCACCTTTGCAGAAAAAAACCATCAAAGACTCTATTCCAGTATTCTAATCGTTCTTATAATCTGGCTTGCAATCCTGCCATTTGCAAAATTTTTCCTTGTAAGTCAGATTTCTGAACTTGAAGGAAGTGAAATAAGCTATCAGGATACTTACCCTTTGACTCCTGGAGATTTTATCACTGCGTATCCTTATAATTCCACTCATTACAAGATTATGGAAGTAAATTACTGGTCAGGAATTAAAAGAAGCGATTTTGTAGAAAAGATTAATACAAGTAATGTAACCGGAAATATTTCGGATGCAATTTTATATGCTGAAAAAGCAGGCAGGCTTTATAGTACAGCTTTGCCTCAAGATGTTGATTTTCCAGCTTTTTCTGTTTCAGATAATTATACACATGGTAATACTGACTCAGTGACCGTTAATTTAATCGATTCAAGGGATTTATATGTAAAAAATTGGGCTTATTTTGACACGACTTACAGGTTTGTATTTGACACAAAAAGCGGAAATTATACAGCATATGCTAGTGTGCGCGGAATGAAAGAAGAAGAACTGCCAATGAATTATTTTGGATATAATTAAAGAGCATAAATTAAATTTTATTCTTAAAATAATCCTTTATAAGTTACATACTAGTGCTTGGATTCTGATATTAATCCTTAAAATTAAAATATCTATTGTTCA